>JAFGOU010000275.1 GCA_016926315.1 Chitinispirillaceae bacterium | reverse complement strand
TCTCCTTCGGGTCCCATCCCCAGTACCGTCCGCACGCCTGGTCCGCCCACATGCCGCCGAAAACCGTGCCGATGACCGTAAACAGAAAACCGAAACAGAGGACGCCATAGACCGCCCGCCCGATCCCCCGGCCGCGCTTCGTGCCGATTCTCCCGGTCACGCGTCCCGCAAGCCAGACGTGGCCGAGGACCCCGGCGCCCACGCACCCGGCGTAACCGAGCGCGATGGTGACGATATGGGTGGTAAGCCAGAAGGAGGAGTCGAGCACCGCGGCGAGCATTCCCATGGTGTCGCCGTCAAGCGCATACTTTCCCGCGATGTGCAGAAAGAGAAATCCGGTAAGGGAGGCGGCCAGAATGCCCGTTGGCCGCAGCCGCATCCACTCCAGCACCAGTCCGATGACCACGGACGCCCATGCGACAAACACGAAGGTCTCATACAGGTTCGTTACGGGCGGATGTCCGGTGATGACCATTCGTGCAGCGATCCCGAGCGTGGTCAGGCCGAGTCCTGCCGCAATGAGCAGCACTCCCGCGAGGTACAGCGGTCTGGGCGCGGAAAACACGGCAATCAGCGCAAGGACCGCGGCCAGGCCGAAAAGAAGCTTTGCGCGGGGGAAGGGGTCGATGCGGGTATACAGCAGTTCGATCGCCGGATCGGGCAGCCTGATCGAGCCCGCCGCTTTTTTTCCCACGGATTCGTTGAACGCCCTGACGGCGGCGTCAAACCCCGGGGCGTCATCATTGACATACGCGTTTCTCATCGCCATGAGCGCACGCAGCGAAGGGTCCTTAAACACGGCGGAACGGAGGTCGCCGACAAGGCCCCATGGACTCAGCCACCGCTCCTCCCCGCTGCGCAGCGAGGGGATGAGGTGGGGCATGGGATTGCCGACCGATGTACCGAAGGCGTGCATGCCGCGGGTCAGGTTGATAAGCGCGCTGTCGGTCGATGACCAGCGACCGTCGCTCCGGCTCTGCAGCTCTTTCATTGAAAGCGCAATGGCCGGGGCGCGGCCGAGGAGGTCCGCGTAGGACGGCGAAGACGCTCCGCCCGGAAGCCCGAGACGTTCGGCCAGCGGAGGATCGTCGATGCGAAAGCCTTCATAAGGGTCCAGAAAACTGAACAGCGATATCAGGGAAGCGTACTCGGTCAGGTTGTTTCTGATACGGATGATCTCCCGGTCAAACGGGGTGCGGTCGGACGCCGCTTTCTGCTGCGCCTTTGCATAAAGCCCGGAAAGGGTCTCCACGGCGGGATAGAGCTCTGCGTAACCGTACCGACGTTTCGGCTGCGGGGTGATTCCCATCGCAAGCGCCGGTTCCGGATCGTTTATCAGGAAAACGGGCAGGCGCTCCATGGAAGACGGATCGAACAGCATACGGGCGAGCCACTCTCCGGGCCCCATTCCGCCGATCCGTTTTTTACCCGAGAACTGCATGAGTTTGTGGCGCGCGTAAACCGCCAGCGGCTTTTTGCGTCCCGATTCCAGCACGATGGTGCGTTCCAGGAGCCGGATCGAGGCGGGGCCGATGCGCGACGGCGATGCGACCGGCGCCTGGTCCGCGCCGGAAACGGAAAAGTCCATTCCGGACAGCAGGCTGAGCGCCGCCGCAAGCAGGATGCCGGAGGCCCTGTTTTTCACCATGCGGTGAGGTGCCGAGATCCGGTTACGCACGGGATTCCCTCCGCAAGGCCAGGAGCGCCCCGCCAAACGCGGTGCCGAAATGGAGCAGCAGGCCCGCCATTATGATCACGCTTGCGGCATAGGGCATGAATCGCAGCGGGTTGTAGACGACCGAAAGGGTCGAGGAGTACCGCCCCCCGTGTACGTCATAAGCCGTCTGGTAAAAGGAAAAGGGCCCGAGCCTGAAAGGGCGGTTCATGGAAATGACCGTTTCATGGTCAATCCCCTCTCCGCGCATCCGCACCCGGCTCTGATAGCTTTTCGCCGTACCGGTTCCGGGATGGACGCTCATGGAAAAGGAGAGCAGCTCGATCTCCACCGGCAGCTTCAGCCCGACCGCGTAGCTTCCTGCGGCGGCGCGTTCTCCTTCATGAAGCGTCACCGCGGCCTCGCGCGCGAACTGCGCGGAGAGTCCGGCGCCGCATACGAGGACAAGCACGCCTGCGTGCGCCAGGAGCAGGCCGGTTTTTTCCAGGCGGAAACGCAGCCGTCCCGGGACGGACGCGGCAAGATTGACAAGAAGCGCCGCCAGCACCGTCCTGACACCGGGAACGGGAACGAACGGGAGGGCGAACAGGAACCAGGAGTTGAAAAACCGCTCCCTTGCCGCATAGATGCCGTGGTCGACCTGGTACAGGGTGCCGGCCGTCACGAGCGCCGCAAGCGACAGAAGGCAGCAGAGGGTAAGAACCGGGGAACGGAGCAACCGCACTATGCGGTTCATGGGAAGCAACCTGTTTATCGTTGTTAAAAACGCCCGGCGCGGCATGGGACCGGCATCATGTAAGGACCGGTTGAAGGAAAAATACGTTCCGCGGCCTCAAGCGAACGGAGGGAAACCGGTGGTGTCCGGAATGATTCCGAAGCCGTCGACCTCGAACAGCCAGCCGGGCCTGCAGACCGGGGCCTCGACCGCCATCACGGGCATGGTTTCCGGGAGCCGCTCGGAGAGGATATCCTGGATGAAGGGATAGTGCTTGGGGTTGCGCAGGTAGATCGTCAGGTACTGCATGTTTTCGAGGGTCGCGTTGTGCGGCGCGAGCAGCGCGGCGAGGTTGTCGAAGGTCCGTTCCACCTGTTTTCTCACGGCGCACGGATACAGCGTCGCGCCCGTCTTGTCGATGCTGGCGGTCCCGGAAATATACAGATGAGAACGGTCGCCGAAACGCACCCGCGTGCCGCGCTCGAAGGTCACGCCGTAGACGATGGTGCTCGAAAGATTGCGGGGAGCCTCCATGCGCACGATCTGCTCCTCCCTGATATTGCCGATCGACAAGGAGTCGAAGCAGACGAGCGCCCCGGGGTCGGCACTCTTTCCTTCGATGCCGGTGCTGGCGATATAGCGCGTTTTTGAGGTGAGCCCGATGCTCTCGAAGTAGTCGCGCCGCGCCCTGACCATGCCGGCGTAGTGGTTGTCGATGTCCCTGACGAAAATCCATGTCCTGACCATGTTGCGGCGGATGGTCATCCCGTGGGACCCGAGCG
>JAFGOU010000274.1 GCA_016926315.1 Chitinispirillaceae bacterium | reverse complement strand
CCAGAGGTAATGAACAAACAGGGGAAAATCAAAGGCACAGCGCTGCGCCCTTAGGTGCGAAAAATTTTCACTCCGCAGCGCTGTTTCGAGGCCGCGATAGCTCTGCCAGCGGCCCGGGCTAAAGGAGCATCGAGGTGCCCTCCCCAAGGCCCGAAGGGCCGCAATACGTCAGCCAGGGGTCAGCGGATTTTATGAGGCGAGGATCTGTTCCTGCTTGAAATTTTTTAGCGTAAAATGGAATGTGGTGGAGGGGAGTGTTTTATCGCATTCGATCCAGATCCTGCCGCCCATGGCATCGACGGCCATTTTACTGAAGGTAAGCCCGAGGCCGAAGTTTTTAAACCCGGACTGGGACGCCGGGAGTTCAACACTTGAGAATTTATTGAAAATCGCTTCCCGGGCCGTATCTTCGATATACGATCCGGTATTGGTTACGGTTACATGCACGATTTCCCCGGCCTCTTTTTCAAAGGCGACCTTTACCGGAACCCCTTCGGACGAATAGCGGACCGCATTGCTCACGATATTGGTAAGCGTGCGGCAGAAAAGGTCCCTGTCGTTTTCAATGACGATATCATTGTCATCAGGAAAGCTGATGGTAACTTTCGGCGCGTTATCCTCGATCCCCCTGAAGGAAAACGGCTCAAGCGCCGCGGAGACCTCGCGCTGCAGGACGAACAGCTCCCGCCGGGCGGAAAGGGAGTTGTTTTCGAACTTGGAGACGGCGACGATATTGTTGATCATCATGAGGATCTGTTTGATGGAGCTGTCGGTCTGGGCCAGGGCGCATTTCCGCGTCTCGTCTTCGCTCTCCTGGGGAAGCGACATGCGGAGCAGTTCCAGCCCGCCCATGATTCCCTGCACGGGGTTCTTGATGTCGTGAAACAGGATGCCGAGATAGAGGTCGTTGAGCTGAAGCATTTTCTTCCGTTCGAGCGCCCCCGGGACCTTGGTCATGAACAGCTGCTCGTCGAACGGTTTGGTCATGTAGTCGTACGCGCCCTTGCGCATGCACTCCACGCCCACCTCAAGTTTGTCCTCGGAGGTGAACATGATATACTGCGCGTACTTGTTTTTCTCCCTGAGAAGCGGAAGAAGTTCGATGCCGGAAATTCCCATTCCCAGGTTGATGTCCAGGAGTACGATATCGATCTCGGGATGGTCGGCAAGATACGGGATCGCCTCCCGTCCGTTCTGGAGGTATTCGCAGCGGAAGTTGAGATAGGAAAGCATTTCCGAAATACCTCGTCCGATCATGAATTCGTCGTCGACGACCAGGACACGGGCCTGGGGAGGCAATGGCTGGCTTCCCTGCAGAGATGGCGGCGTATCCAGAGCGGTTTGATTCCGGGCGCTTTTCATAACTCGGCGGCTCCGTTGAAAAGGTTGATGCAGGATGAGCGAACAGCAAGGGAGTTTTGGACCGAGCATTATTATACCTTTAAGGAATCCGGTTATCCATCCCCTTTTTGAGCGGATACTGCGGATTCAGTGTATTCGAAAGAGAAACAAACGGTTAGCGTATGCCTTAAAAGCGGTTTTTTCAGGTGGACCTCCGTGACGCGGCCCGGGATCGGTATACGATACCGCTCTTGTCAACTTCGGGAGGGGGTTTCATGCTGCGGAAAAAAGAACGAAGGATCAAACATCGGGCAGGACCGCCGGCCCTTTATTCGGGTCGGGCGCATGGCGGCAGGTTCATTATTGACAAAATAGCCTTTGTCCGGTATTATCTATGGGTATTCCCCGATCAACGGACCGTGCCTGAATGGACCATGCGTTTTTCATCGCTCATATCGTTTCCGCAACCATCTTTATCGTACTCGGGACGGTGATTCTTTTCAAAGACCCCAGGCCGGCGCTCAACCGGGTCTGCGTGGCGCTTCTTTTCTGTTTTTTCATCTGGAGCGCATCGTATGCGGGGGTGCATTTTCCCGGTACAGACCGCGGACGCGCCATGGTCTTCGAGAACATTGCGGCCGTGGGCTGGGTCGGCTTCGGGTTTTTCTTCCTCTGGTTTTCCTGGCTGTATGCGCGGCGGAGCGGATTCAGGGGTTTTACCGCTGTCGCCGCTCTCCTGGCGCTGGTGCCGTGCGCGCTTCTGTACCTGCAGTGGACCGGCAGCCTCCTGATCGCCGCGCATGCTCCCATGAGCTACGGGTGGCTGGGCCTCTGGAGCGATTCGCCCTGGCCGTGGGCATACTATGCGTATTACCTGACGGTTGTCGCGGCCGCGCTTTTTATCATTTACGATTACGGACGCAGGAGCGATCTGCTGGTGGTAAAACGGCAGTCCCGCGTCCTGTTGTTGTCGGCGCTCGTCTCTCTTTTCCTGGGATCATTCACCAACGTCATCATGCGCCGGGCGGGCAACGAGACCATACCCTCGGTGGCGGATTGCACCACCGCGGCATGGGCCTTCGGACTGGCCTGGGCAGTGTTGAAATACCGCCTTCTCGGCATAACGCCGGTCATTGCTGCGGACAGGATCATCAAGTCCATGAAGGATCTGCTGTTCCTTCTCGACACGAACGGGAGGATCATTTCGCTCAATCCCGCGGTGCAGGACGTGCTGGGATTCTCCGACGATGACCTGTCCGGAAAACCCTTCGAGACACTGCTTGCGGGTACTGCCGGCGACCGGGAGCATCTGGCGGGCATTATTAAAAAAGTCCCCATGCAGGAGTGTGAAACAGAGCTGCTCACCCGCGCGGACGCGACGGTTCCGGTAAGCCTTTCGACCTCGACGATCCGGGGAATCGGCATCGTATGCGTGGCGCATGACCGTACGCTGGAGAAAGCGCGGACCGAGCACCTGCTCCGGGCAAGGGATCGACTGGAAACCGAGGTCTCCCTTACGGCCGAAGAGCTTGAAAAGGCGAACAGCGCCGTCATTCTCGAACGGAAAAAAGGCGAAGAGGAGGCGCACCACCTCAGAAACGAACTGCACCATGCCCGCAAAATGGAGGCGATCGGCCGGCTTGCCGGCGGAATAGCGCACGATTTCAACAACCTTCTGAGCGGCATCGTTGGATATGCCGATCTCCTGCGAATGAAATGCGCTTCGTCCCTGCCGGCGGAAGCGGCGACCGCGCAGAAAATCGTGGACATCACCCGGCAGGCTTCTTCGCTCACTTCGCAGCTCCTCGCGTTTGCCCGGAAAGGAAAGTATCAGATAGCGCCGGTCGACCTTCATGAGTGCATCAACGAAACGATACTCATCCTCGAGCGGACCATCGGTAAAAACATCACGATCGTCAGGCGGTTCAACGCCGGTGTTTCGACCGTCATGGGCGACAAGTCGCAACTGCAGAACGTGCTGCTCAACCTCGGGGTCAACGCGCGGGACGCGATGCCACGGGGCGGCTCACTTACCTTTGAAACCGGGACGGTGGAGATAGGAGAACTCCTCGCCCGTTCGTACCCGTATACGGTCGAGCCCGGACCGTTCATCAAACTGTCGGTCACCGACACCGGCGAAGGTATGGATGAGGAGACCCGTTCAAAGGCATTTGAACCGTTCTTTACCACCAAGGCATCGGGCAAAGGCACGGGTCTCGGGCTGGCGAGCGTCTACGGAACGGTCAAGAACCACAATGGCTTTATCGAACTGTGGAGCGAAAAAGGAGCCGGCACGGCCATCATCCTGTGCCTTCCTCTTGCCGCGGCAGCGGTTCCGGAACAGCCGGAGGGGGTGTCGTTGCCGGGAAAAGTGGCCGGAAAACACCGTATACTTTTTGTCGACGATGAGGCGTTTGTCAGGGACATGGCCTCCGAGGCCCTTGCCATGCTCGGGTATGCGGTAACCCCCTGCGCCGGCGGGAACGAGGCGATCGAATGCTACCAGGCCTGCGGCGGAGCGTTTGACCTTGTCATTCTCGATCTGACCATGCCGGGAATGAGCGGGAAAGAGTGTTTTTACCGGCTGAAGGCGATCAATCCGTTGGTGAAAGTCATGGCCACCTCCGGGCATGTGCTCGACCATGAGATCAACGCGCTGCTCGACAACGGCCTCTGTGCGTTCCTTCAAAAGCCGTTCGATCTACGCGGGCTTTCGGTAATGGTAGGCAAAGTCATAGCCGGTGGCTAGGCCGTCACGACAGACATTGCGCGGATCCGGCGTGAGCGGAAACTATTTTTACCACCATGTCCGCCCCGGCTGTCAGAGCATTCGATACCCCTCCCAGCGTCGTCTACGGCATCCATGCGGTCGAGTCCCTTCTTGCGGCGCGCATTGAATCGATCGACCATATATATATTGATAAGGACAAACGTTCCGCCCCGCTGTTCAACCTCATGAAAATCTGCCGAAAGGAGCGGCTTGCCTACAACCTGGTCCCGGCCGTTCGGCTGGGCCATATTGCGGGAACCGCGGACCACCAGGGCATAGCAGCGGTGTGCAGCATCAAGCCGTACTGCACGCCGGAGGAGCTGCGGGAAAAAATCAGGAACGTCGCTTCGCCGCTCTTCGTCCTTGCCGCTTCAATCGAGGATCCGCAGAACCTCGGTGCGCTTATCCGCTCCTGTGCGGCCTTCGGCGTTGACGCGCTGTTCCTGGAGCGCAGGAACACCGCGCCGCTCTCCCCTGCCGTGGCGAAAGCGTCGGCCGGCACGATCGAGCAGCTTACGATCCTGCGCCCGAAAAATCTTGAAGGCATCATCCGCGAGTTCGGCGAGGCGGGGTTTTCCCTTGTCGGGACCCATGCCGCGCGGGGAGCGGCGCCTTGTTCCATCGATCTCCGCGGGCCGGTGATTATCCTGCTTGGAGGCGAGCATCGCGGCATTCCGCCGTATCTTGAAAAGCGCTGCTCCTCCTTTGCAAACATAGCGATCGATCCGCGCGTTCAATCCCTCAATGTCGCGGCGACAGGCGCGATCATGCTGTACGAATGCTCACGCCAGCGCGCACGGAATGATGATCGTCATTTTTAACGCTGGCATTTACGGCTGTTTATGATATACTAGGAAAAACGCTTCCGTAAACCCGTTATCGCAAGGACGATCCTTATGCGCTACTATTCCCATGTCCGAAAAAAATTCAAGGCCGGCGAGGTCATTTTTTCCGAAAACAGCGAAAGTGACGGTATGTACATTGTTGAATCGGGCAAGGTGCGCGTTTTTACCCATGCGCCGGCCGACAAGGAAAACGTTGAGGTGGATCTGTGCTCGCTTGGCCCGAACTCGATGTTCGGGGAAATGGCCCTGATTGACAACGGCAAGCGTTCCGCGACGGTCCAGGCGATGGAGGAAACGATCTGCACCGTCATCACGAAAAAAATGTTCGAAGACCAGCTTGAGCAGATACCATCCTGGATGGTCAATTTGATCCGCATTCTGGTGATCCGGCTGCGCGAAACCAACGAGCGTCTGAAGGGGATCATTCAGCACTACTCCGTTCCGCCGGCGGACAGCGGAACGGTCATTACCATCGCAGGGGAACGGAGCCCGGAATCCGGGACGTCCGCGCCGCGCGATATCGGCGAGGGCTATTCGGAAATGAAAACGTTTTATAAGGACAAGATCATCCAGGAACTCGAAAATCTGATGGACGGATCAAAATCGTCATCGGATCTCCGGTAAACAGCGCGGACGGCAGGTTATCTGCCCGTACCGTTCTATTTGAATCCGGAGATTTTCCGCCGGAGATTTTTTTCGGGTAAAATGCTGATTGCGCTTGAAGTTACCTCTCCGCTTTATTAAATTCTATTACAAGGAACCTGCATTCGTCGAGATTGTTCAGGTAACTCTTTGTTGGTGAATACCATGCTGCGTTTTTGAGTATCTACCCCAGAAAGGACTGCCCTATGCCTGCCATAGCCCGTCAGCTGTTATTGGCTTCCCTCGCTGCCCTGGTAACCGTTTTCGCCGCGTCTGCCGACGAGAGTATCGTGGACCTGGTGAAGGCGGAAAAATTCAAGGAAGCGATTCAGCATGCCGAAAAAAAAGTGCCGGCGGCCTCACGGTCCGTTTCTGACTGGATCTCGCTCGCCACCGCTTACGAAAAGACCGGGGCATCGCGGGACCTGGTGCTCAACTGCCTCAAGGAGGCGCAGCGGGTGAACCCGAGCGATCCTGGAGTTCTTGGAGCATTGGGTGATTTTTACTCCACGGCGAAAAATTACACCGAAGCCCTTAAATATTATCAGAGTTCCTTTCTGCTCAAGCGATCGGGCCCCATTGCCGAGAAAATGGCCTTGAGCGCCGCGCACCTCAACCAGATGGAAAAAGCCAAGGATGCCGCGGAATCCGCGATCGGTCTGGACAGCACGGTAATCGAGTGCAGGCCGATCCTTATCAGGCAGTATCTGCAGGAGAAAAACTGGCAGGAAGCATCGGTGCATCTCGCGGCAGTCGCGAAAAGGGGCAGGGCGTCGCTCGAGCAGTGGAAACAGCTCGCCGATTGTTACGAAAAAACCGGAAACAAGGAAGGCCTCGCCTATGCCGATTCGACGATCGTGCTGCTCGACAAAGGCAACGTTCCGTCGCGCAGCAGGTATGCGGTCTACGCGCTTTCGAAAGGTGACACCGCCACCGCATTACGATTCTTCAAGGAACTTGCCATTATCACGCCAAAGGACGCGCTGTCATTCAAGCACCTGTATGAGCTCTCTCTGGCGCGGGGGAATAAAGAGGACGGTATTCTGTACCTGAAAAACTATCTCGTTCTCGACAGCACGAAGATGGACCGTTACTGGCTCCTTGGCGATCTCCTGCACGAAAAAAAGGACTACGCCGGAGCGCTTGACGCCTATCGCCAGGCGTTCAGGAAAAAACCGGATCAGGGGAAAGGCCATTTACGGAAATACGCCTCCCTTGTACTGCAAAACAAGCTCGACAACGAGGCGGTCAACGTCATTACCGCCGCCATCGCGGCGGGTGACGCCGATGTCGAGCTCTATACCGCGCTGGGAGACATTTACCGCAAACAGGATAAATGTTCCAATGCCGTCAAGATGTACCAGGACGCGCTCAAAGTCGAGCCCAAAAACCTGGCCGTCCTTTCCGCGCTTGCGGACTGTCAGGCCCGGACGGGTGATGTCAAGAATGCGATCCTTTCGTACGAACAGATCGTGCTGATGAACCCGAAACCATCGCAGGAATACAAGGCGCTCGGCGACCTTCAGATGAAAGTCGGAAAAAAGGAGAATGCAATCGCTTCCTATAAAAAATATCTGGAGTCCGTTTCCAACGATTACCGTGTGGCGAAAACGGTCGGATTGCACGCCTATGAAGCCAAGAATTACAAGGAGGCGGTCAAATATCTCGGCATGGTGCAGGATCCGTCGCTCCGTGACGTCACCCTTTTGACCGCGCTCGGTCTTTCCGCGTTCAGGCTTGACGATTGCAATACCACCGTCGACGCACTCGGGAAGGCGTGGGCCGGCCGGCCGGCTCCCACGGTCCGTTCTCAGATTCTTATCCCTCTGGGAGAGTGTTATGAAAAAACCGGGAATATGCCGAAAGCCGCCGAGGCATACGAAGCGTACGTGGCGCTGCCCGGTGTCAGTAACACGGATATCGCCTATCGCGGCGCCTTTCTCAAGGAACGCCACGACCGCGGCGGTGCCATGAAGGCATACGGGGCCAATATTACCAACTATCCGAAAGACTACCGGAATTTCCTCCGCCTGGGCCTTTTATACGCCGCCGATTCGGGCGCGCTCGACAAAGCGGCAACCGTGCTCACCGCGGCCACTGCCTTGACCGATACGGTTCGGGTGGCATGGCGTACGCTGGCGACGGTACAGGGAAAGTTAAAGAACCAGCCCAAGGAGCTTGCGGCATGGCAGAAGCTGGCCGCTCTCGAACCGCAGGACCCGGAAGCTAACCGGCGGATAGGAATGATCCATTTCAAGAGCAAGCAGTATGCCCAGGCAATCGCTCCTCTTGAGATCGTCGCCACCACCGCACCGCAGGACTATGAGCTTTTGCGTATGCTTGCGACCTGTTACACCGAGACCAAGCGTCCCCAGGAGGCACTGGGTCTCCTGCGCAAAGCCAAGGTGCTCAAGCCCGACGATCCGTCCATTCGCGTGGCGATCATTACCGCGGCTGCGGCGATCGGTCCCGGCGAACCGGTTGATAAGGAAAAGGAGGAGCTCGCCGACATCGACCAGAAAATTATCGCCCGTGACAAGAAAAACACCGAATCCCGCGTCAGACTCGTGGAATATTACACCGCGAAAAAAGACTACACCCGCGCGTTTGCGCTGCTCAAAGAACTTGCGGCGCTCACGCCGAAGGATCCGGTGGTGTTCAGGAAACTTTATGAAATCGCCAGCCGCAACAACAACAAGCAGGAGGCATCGGAGTATCTCAAGAAGTATCTTGCGATCGACCCTAAAAACGCAAATGCCTACAAAAACCTTGGCGATCTTCTGTTCGAGCAGAAAGACCATGATGGCGCCTTTTCCGCCTACCGGACGGCGGTCAGCTTGAACCCGCAGCTTAAGGGGTTTTACAAGAATTACATCGCCGTTGTCCTTCACAAGAAGCTCGACGTTGAAGCGATTCCAGTGATACAGAACGCGATCAAATTCGGTGAAGCGACAACGCCGGATTACCTCGCGCTCGGCGACATTTACCGGAAGAAAAACGATTGCGCGAACGCGATCAAGATGTACCAGGAGGTGCTCCGGCTTGACCCAAAAAATCTTGATGCGATGGGATATCTCGGAGAATGCCAGGCCATGACGGGTGACGTTAAAAACGCGATCATCAGTTATGAACAGGTCGTGCTGATGAAACCGAAGCCAACCAAAGAGTATAAAATGCTCGGCGACCTGCAGGTCAAGGCGGGAAAAACCAGCCTGGCCATGGACGCCTACCGCAAATATCTGATCGAGGTGCCGACCGATCAGACGATCGCGCGAGCCGTCGGTTTGAACGAATACGAAAAACAGCAATTTCCGGAAGCGATAAAATACCTCGAATTGGTAAAAAATGCCAATCTCCAGAACGCGCAATATCTGGTCGCGCTCGGTGAAAGCTACTATAAAACCGCCAACACACCGAAAACCATTGAGCTCCTCTCAAGGGCATGGGCGGCAAAACCCGCTCCGGCGACACTCGAAAAAGTGCTCAAGATACTGGCCGAATGTTACGAAAAGACCAATCAGCCAGCGAAATCGCTTGAGGTGTACGACGCGTATGTCAAATTGCCGGGAGTAACCGATCCCGAAGCGTCATATCTGCGCGGTTTCCTCCGCGAAAAAACCGATCGTGCCACGGCGATCAAGATCTATTCCGCCAACACCACCGCGTTTCCCAAAGACTACCGGAGTTTCCTGCGGCTGGGCCTTATTCTTGCCGCTGATCCGGCATCGCAGGACAAGGCCGCCGCCGTGCTCAAGCAGACCTCGACACTCGTGGACACCATTCCGCTTCTATGGGAAACGCTGGCCTCGGCCTATAAAAAGCTTAACAAGGCTGATGCCGAACTGCAGGCGCTGCAAAAGCTGCTCTCTCTGCAGCCGCAGAATCTTGAAGCCAACAAACGCGCAAGCGCACTGCTCCTGGAGAAAAAACAGGTGGCCCAGGCGATCACCAACTTGGAGATGGTCTTGACCATGGCGCCCAAGGACGTGCCTACCATGCTCCTGCTTGTCCAGGGATATCTGGAAACGAAAAGGCCGGCGCAGGCGCTTGAACTTCTGGAAAAAGCCGGCAATCTCGAAAAGAACAACGTCCAGATCAAGACGCAGCTTTACGACCTGAGCAAACAGATGGGTCAGCATGATAAAGCGGAAACAGAGATCAAGGCGCTCATCACGCTTACCAAAGACAATAAATACCGTCTTAAATACGCCCGGGATCTCTTAGAAAAAAAGCGTTACGAGGAAACGGCGAAGATCCTGAGCGACATCAAGTCCAATGACCCGATGAACATCGAAGGTTTGATGCTTCGCGGAACCATGCAGAAGGCGCAGAAAAAATATGATGAAGCGATCGAAACCTACAAGGAGATATCATATATAAACGATGACTATGCTCCGGCGCTGTATGAACGCGGCGATACCTATTATCTGCAGCAGAAATACGACCGTGCGGACCAGTACTTTGACAAAGCGCTCAAGGCCGATCCAAAACTAGGTATGGCCGCGCTCGGGCTGGCATTGAGCGCCAAGGCTCAGAAACGTATGACCGCTTATAAGGATTATCTGAACAAAGCAAAAGCGCTTGATCCTAAAAACCCGCGGGTTCTGGATGAGGCGGCAAAGGCGGGAAAATAGCTCTTGCTCATACCATCCCCGCCGGGCAACGTCGAGGGTGGGGTGAAAGAGCGAATTTTTCAAACGTTCGTTCCTGTTGCTTCGGGGCAATCAATTTATCTAATTTAACGACAACCGATTAACGGTTCCCTATTCACCATATCTGGAGGTCGTCACATGGCACGAATTATAAGAGAAGGATGGTTCGCCGGAGCATGTATTGCGGCAACACTTTTTTTTGTCCAGCTGCCGGTTGAGGGGCAGTCGACCGGGACCGCTCAGATTGCGCCACCGACGACACTTCAGGCGACACGGGGATTGTCACAAACCCTTTCCGCCGAGCCCATGGGGTCCGGACGCCTCACGTTCAACCTGACCGGGTCCTGGTACAAGCAGGAAATCGGCTACTCGTCTTTAACGCCGGTGGAAGGCTCTCATGTATCGACCGGTCTGACGGCGTTTTCTTTCGGCGTCAACTCGTTCGTCGATGTGTTCGGCTCGATTGCCGGGTACGGGATTATCGATCCTTCGCCGGGTGACAACCTTTTCGGTCTGGGTGCCGTGAGCGGAGGCATTATCGGATCGCTCCCCCTGCCGAGCGTCTCCCCGCTCTGCTTGGGAGGAATGTTCGCCATTATCGGCGGCACTTCAACAAACCAGATCGACCTGAACCTTGCCGACGGGTACAACTACTTTTCAACCCGTAGAGGATATGATTTCATGGGGAAGGCGATGCAGACGGTCATGTTCGGCAATGAGTCACAGGGCATAAAATTCCATTTCAATGAGGGCGCCGTCTACTCACTGCAGGCAAACCATGACCTCCTTCTTTTGTTGAGCGCGGGTGTCCAGGGCTCTGTGCATCCAATGCTGGTTCTTGGTCTCGAGGCGAACTCGCGCACCTTTGTACAGGAAACCCGTCCGATGAACGACCCGTTATGGCTCACCACCTCGGCACAGTTCCGCACCCCGTACTATTTCAATATCCATCTCGGCGGTGATGTCTCCCTTTCGAAGAACCGTGACGGAGCCGACAAACGCGCACTTGAACCGTTCCGCATTTTCGGCGGGATTGTCTTTTCCATGGATATGCTTGCCGGACAACGCAGGGCTCTTGCGGAAAAAGACAAGCAGGATGCTGCTGAAAAAGAAGCAATGGCCAGAAAAGCGCAGAGTGCAGAACAACGCGCCGATTCGCTGGCCAAAAAAGCGCAGCAGGACTCCATTGCCCTGGTTAAGGCTCGTGCCAAGGAAAAACGCCGCGCCGATTCGCTGGCCAAAAAAGCGCAGCAGGACTCCATCGCCCTTGCTGAAACGCAGAAACGGCTCGAAGAGGAGCGTTCGAAACGCTCGGATGCCGAAAAGCAGCTTCTGTCGACAGGTCTCCTTCTGCTCGACGCCGTCTATTTTGAAACCGGGAAGGCGGAGATCTCCATCAACTCCTATCCCTATCTGAACATTATCGGTAAAATGCTCACGAAATATCCCAAACTTCAGATCGAGGTATCCGGCCACACCGACAATATCGGCAGGCTCAACATGAACATGATGCTCAGCCAGGCGCGTGCCGATGCGGTCCGGACCTACCTGATTCAGGTCGCGCCCGAGCTTTCCACCATGCTTTCCGGTCGCGGTTACGGCCCATCACAGCCAAAAGCTCCCAATACCAGCGCCAACGGCAGAAAGATGAACCGCCGGGTGGAATTGCAGGTATTGAACAGGGAAGCGCTGAAGGAATACAATAAATAGCCGCCTGTTTTAAAGAGGCCTGGAGCGTCTGCTCCAGGCTTCTTTAATTTGCCATAATCGGAAAACCAATCAATCGCATTTCTTTCCTTCAGCGGCAGAATTAGTTATTTTAGTGTTATGACCTGAACAATGGCGTTCAAGGTCATTCAGTTTCAATGGCATGGTACGGTGACCATTCACCAGGGTGACGTCACCGATAGACAACGAAGTCTTGGTGCACCTGATTGCCGTTCTTCTTAGAAACAGCTGAATGAACCGTATACTGATCGCACCCGATGAGTGCAAAGGTTGTTGTTTCTGCGTTGCGGCATGTCCGCAGCAATGTATCTCCCTGAGCGCCTCAATTAATATCCTTGGATACCCCTACGCCGAATTCAACTCCGAGAAATGCACGGCCTGCGGTATCTGTTTCAACATCTGCCCTGAACCCGGGGCTATCACGGTCATTCATGAAAAAAACGGCCCCTCGCATGGATAAACAACTGGCGGAAGGTAATGAAGCGGTCGTGCTCGGTGCGCTCCTGGGCGGTGCGACACATTTTTTCGGCTATCCAATCACTCCGGCAAGCGAAATAGCCCACGCCGCTGCACACTATTTTCCCAGCGCGGGAAGGCACTTTCTTCAGGCTGAATCGGAAGTCAGTGCCATTAACATGATCTACGGCGCATCGTCATCCGGGGCGCGTGCCATGACCGCATCATCCGGACCGGGCATCTCGCTCATGGCGGAGGGAATTTCCTACCTTGCCGGCGCCGAACTGCCGGCAGTGATCGTCGATATCCAGAGGGTCGGTCCGGGTCTCGGCTATATATGGCCGGAACAGGGCGATTACCGTTGTGTTGTCAAAGGCGGCGGCCACGGATGCTACAAGAATATCGTGTTCGCTCCGGCGACCGTCCAGGAGATGTGCGACTTTACGTACCGGTCATTCGCGCTGGCCGACCGCTTTCGCATGACCGTTTACCTTCTTTCCGATGCATATATCGGTCAGATGGTGGAACCGATAGTGTTGCCCCAGGTCCCGTTGCACGATTACCGCAAAGAGTGGGCCCTTTACGGTGATTCCGCCAGCAGGAAAAACATCATTACCTCGATTTACGTGGAGCAAAAAATCCTTTCGGCGCTGAACATCAAACTGCAGGAAAAATATCGAGCCATTGAACGGGAACTGGTTGAATACGAAGAGACGATGACGGGCGACGCGGAGGTGCTGCTCGTGGCCTACGGTATCAGCGCCAGGATAAGCCTGTCGGCGGTGAAACTGCTCCGCGACCGCGGCGTCAAGGCCGGGCTGTTCAGGCTGAAGACGCTTTTCCCCTTTCCAAAAGAGCGGCTGAAACATCTCAGCGCCGGGCTTAAAAGCTGCATTGCGGTCGAACTTGCCAATGGCCAGATGGCCGAGGATGTAGAGCTTTCGGTCGCATCGCAGTGTCCGGTCCTTCGCTACAACTGGTACGGCGGCATCATCCCCTCGGCAAAGGAGATCGCCGAAAAAGTCGTCTCGGACCTTTCGGGAACCACGGTATGATAAAACATAAACGGTCAAAAAGTTTTTATGAATCATTCGACCGCAAAAAAGGGATGCCGCAGACGACCCATTACTGTCCCGGTTGCGGTCATGGAATCGCCCACAAGCTTATCGCCCGGGCCATTGACGATCTAAATATCCAGGATCGGGTGATCATGTGCTCACCCGTCGGATGCAGCGTTTTTCTTTACTACTATTTCGATACCGGCAACGTCCAGTGCGCTCACGGAAGGGCGCCGGCGGTCGCGACCGGCATGCGCCGCGCACTCGAAGACGCGATCATCGTCTGCTATCAGGGCGACGGCGACCTGGCGGGTATCGGTACCGCTGAGATCATTCATGCCGCGAACCGCAATGAAAACCTGACAGTTTTCTTTATCAACAACGCGATATACGGCATGACCGGAGGCCAGATGGCGCCGACCACCCTTGTAGGGCAAAAAACGATAACGACGCCCGAAGGACGGTCACTGCTCCAGGATGGCGGTCCCATCGGCATGGCCGAGGTCATGGCTGCGTTGAAAACCCCGGTCTATATCGAACGGGTCTCCCTTGCGTCCGCGGCTAAAATCAGCCACGCCCAGAAATCGGTTAAAAAAGCGCTCGCCAACCAGGTCGATAAAAAGGGATTTTCTTTCGTCGAAATACTTTCGCCCTGTCCCACCGGTTGGAAAATGGACCCGCTTGAAGCGCTCGAATGGATCGAAAACAGCCTGGAAAAGGAGTTCCCCTGCCGGATATTCCGCGACGTTTCCTCATCCGCACCCGCGCTGCAGGAGTATGCCAGTGTCCGGCCCTGGCTCGACGATGACGGCCTGCGCGCCTTGCTCCAGTCGGGGGAAAAGGGCCATGCGACGCCACCGCAATCACCGCTGCCACACGAGCAGAAAGTAAAAATCTCCGGGTTCGGAGGTCAGGGAATCCTTTCCGCCGGCGTGCTTCTCACCGAATGTGCGGCGGCCGAAGGTCGTAACGCCACCTGCCTCCCCTCCTACGGCGCTGAAATGCGTGGGGGAACCGCAAGCGCAAGCACCATTATATCAATGGAGGACATCGGCTCTCCGGTGGTCGACACACCAAACGTCCTGATCGCCATGAACGGCCCTTCGCTGGATGCATTTGAAAAGGACGTTGAACCGGGAGGGGTGATCCTGGTGAACTCATCACTGGTCTCGCGTACACTCTCCCGCGCCGATGTCCGCGCCGTTTATATTCCGGCCTCGGAGCTTGCCAAGGAGGAGGGATTGCTCGCGGGCGCCACGGTCCTCATGCTTATGATGTACGCCCTGACCACCCGCGCCATCAGCCCGGAAACCCTTCGCGCGATTCTGCCGCAATCGATCCGGAAAAAAGCGCTGATCCCCAGCAATCTTAGAATCCTCGACCGCGCGGCCCGTTACCACCGGGAGCACCTGACTGAACGGTGACTCCTTCCGCCGGCGGTCACCGATGGTTTCGTCTTCGCAGCAGGGCCCGCAGAAAAAAAGGGTTCGTATAGTAGCTCGTCAACCGGCAGAACAGGTTCATGGCGCAGTAGATCAGATACGGAAGCGGATGTTCCCCTGTCCGGTTTAACCAACGGGGACCGGAGAGCATGCCAGACAACCACCGGGGATACCGAAAAAAACCGGAGTAAAGGATCGACAGGTTATAAACGGTCGTTGCTATCCCGTGGTATTTTTTCGCCGGGTCATACCCTGATACCAGCTTTTCCCGGCAGGCTTTCTCGAACAATTCGGTCCCGGGAAAAAACGTAAGAGAAAAAGCGCTGACGTAATAGGGGCGCGGCAGCTCCTGGAAAAGTTCAAGCGTCTCCCTGCGGTCCTCTTCCCGCTCCCAGGGGTTGTCGACAATCACGTCATAAAAAGGCGGGCGAAGCCGTTTGTTATACCCGGCGAAACAACGCGCTGCCGCGAGGATTTTCTCCTTCGAAAAGCTCCTCCTGAAAATATCACGATTGGTCCGCGCGCTGCCGCTCTGGATCCCCATACGGACCGAGAGGAGCCCCGCGCCTATCAACAGATCGAGCTTTTCCCGTGTTACCGATTCAGGACGCATTCCGCCGACCGCGAAGGGAAGATCAATCGCTCTTTTATACTTCTCGCAAAAATCCGCAATAACCTCGACAGGAAGGTTCAAAAACGCATCGTCGTCGATCATGATATACCTGACAAAAGGCAACATTTCGAGCAGATGGCGCGTTTCGGCGATAAAATAATCGGTGGAATAGCGACGCAACCGGCCGTATTCCGGATAGATGGCGTGATAACGGTTGTTGATGCAGTACGCGCATTTGCATGGGCAGCCGAAGGTCATTATCCTGATAAGGGAAAAACCGAAATTCCGGCCCAGATCAGACCGCTTCATCGGCCGTATTCTTTTACGCTCAAGGACCGCATGGGTGGCTATATCGTAGTCCTGATACGGCAGGTTGTCAAGATCGGAGAATAATGGACGTGGTTCCCCCTCCACCACCCTCCCCTTATACCGGTAGTTTACCCCGGCGATCGGAGTTCCATCGAAACCGGCGACGCACCTCCTGGTATAGGCGTCCATGGACTCCTCGCCCTCGCCGATGCATACCGCGTCGCAGAAATCGAGGCAGGTTTCCGGAGCTGCGGTCGCATGGACCCCTCCCGCAATAATGGGAACCGCGAGGCCCTTTCTGATCGCCCGTGCCAGAGTACGAGCCACCGGAAGATGGTTTGAAAAAAAGGAGAGTCCCACCAGGTCATCTTCGGCGAGAAAGCGGGAGAGGCTGCGTTCAAAAGCCGCGCCATCCGCCCGGGGCAGGCTTGCCGGTCCGGGAACAAAAACAATGCGCACCGCGACATTGCGCGCCTTTAAATATGATGCAATACGCCTTGGTCCGGTTGCGGTAAAATGAGGTCCGATGACAAACAATGTACAATGTGGGTTCCGGTTGGCGGTCATGTGAACTGTAAGTATACGTTCTGTTCCGGCGGGAGTCAAAGCCCCCTGATCTCCTTGAATTGGTTGAACAGCGGTTATCAGGAAGGCGGAATTCCACGCGATAAGGCGCCGCTGCCGGTAGTCGTTGACTTACCGGCAGCGGGTGGATAGTATATTACTGAACAGGTGAAACCGTAGAAGTTGTCCCATTCGTCCGGACCAGGCACTTTCGCTCGTAGTCATCACTGTGATGGTGGGGAAAAGATGTTCGCAGAGCAGAACCCGGGACCGACGTTCGTGGAACTTTCATCCTTCTACGTTGTCTAACAATATGGATACATTCATAACGCCAGTTGCCGCTGCAAACGAAACCGATGCCGAAGTCGAACTTGCGCGCACCGGCGACCGCAATGCATTCAACCGGCTTGTCATCAGGTATCAGGACATGATCGTTTCGCTCTGCATCCATCTGCTTAAAAATCGCACCGACGCCGAAGACGCCGCACAGGAGACTTTTGTCAAATCGTACCAGCAACTCGGCTCGTTTCGAGGCGACGCCCGCTTTTCCACCTGGCTGTATACCATTGCCGTCAATGTGTGCCGAAACCGGCAGCGGTCATTCTGGCAGAAACTCTTTAAAAGATCGGTCGCCGTGGGAATACCGGGACCCGACGACGATACCACCGAGATGATCGAAATCATCGATTCCTCACCCCTGCCCAGTCAGGAGCTTGAAAAAAAAGAGCTGCGTGACCAG
Source organism: Chitinispirillaceae bacterium (assembly GCA_016926315.1). The sequence continues at coordinate 12,534 of JAFGOU010000274.1, read as the reverse complement.
ATAAAACGGGCTATCGACCTGCTGCCGCACCGTTACCGCGAACTCATTATTCTTCGGGATCTGCGGCAATTGCGGTACGACGAAATCGCCGAAATCATGAACGTGCCTGAAGGTACGATAAAATCGGGAATAGCCAGAGCGCGTCTCGCGCTGCAGGCTGAATTGAGGGGGATGATCGATGGTTTCTGAAGAAATCCGCGGCATGATTCCCGATTACGTCCGTGGTCTCCTTACCCCTGAGGAGGCCGACGAGGTACGAAATGCTCTTGACGCCTTTCCCCAGCTGGCAGCGGAATATGAATCAGCCCTTCGGTATTATGCGGTAGTGGACCAGCTTCAGGGGAGCACCGCTCCTCCCGGTTTTCTTGACAGGGTAAACCAGGGGATTGACCGGAAGCCCCTGTTGCAACGGGTTGGCGACCTTCTGTTCAGGCCATTCTGGATAAAAATACCGGTCGAATTCGCCGGTCTTGCCGCGTGCCTTATTGCCATTGTCGTTATATTGAAGCCTCAGTTTCCCACGAACGTTCCGGATGAAGAGCAGGCCCTCGCCTTAAGCAGACGTCCGGAACCAGCGGCTCTGCAGGGTATGGAGATCCCTGACGTTGAAAAAACCACCGTCAAAAGGCTTCCCGCGTCCCGTCCGGGAAAAACCGCCGGCGCTGCCCCAAAAAAAGCTCCAGAGACTGCGCCGTCCCCAGCTTCAACCCCTTCCCCGTTGTCGGAAGCGACCATTGCGACATCGGTCATAGCTCCGGACAAAACGGCTGCAGCTCCGGTGCAGGCCATTCCCGCTGATGTATCGCGACCGCCCCCCCCGGGGATGAAACCAGCCGGACCCGCTGAAAAACCAGCCAGCATTGCCGCCGTGGATATCGGCTCGATTGAACTGGCCTATGCACCGGTTCCATCAGCGGAACTCCGTCTGCAGAAAAGAGCGATGCGTGCGGAACAGGGCGCCGCAATGGGTGGGAAAAGCGGGGACAGCGATGGAATACTCCATGAAAGCGCTCCGCCGTCCGCGCTGTCGGCCTTTCGGGCGGATTCAGCGGACCACCAGGCCTCAATCTCCGTATCGGAAATACTTGATTCCATACTGGTGAAGTACGATCCGCTTTTTGCCGTGAGCGAACACAATGGCAAAACGTCCTATACCCTTATTTTATCTCCCGACCAACTCTCCTCCTTGTCCAAAGAGCTGCAACAGTCATTCAGAATCGCCTCGCGCCTGCTGCCTTTCGATCCTCTTGTCGCGAATAAAATCAAGGTGACCTTTACCGTAAAAGAGTGATCGCCGCCGTTCCCGACGATCCCGGTTACGGCGGCTCGGATAGCCGGTTTTGCTTTCAATTTCGTTAAAAATAAAGTATATTATGCTCAAGAGGGGGGTATCATGGCCGACCGGCCGTGATTGCCAGAGCATCCGTATACCGTTGTTCAGTCTATTTAATCAAATGGTATTGATTTTGCAGAAAAGATCATTTATTATCTATTAAAATAGCTAAACGAGCGGGCTGGATAAGAGTCTGCAGCTCGCCAAATCTACACTTCCAGCGTGTAGTTGCCAGACGAAGAGCCTGAACCGCTTTAATAGAGAAGCGGTGATTGTGTGACTTATCAAGAAAGGATAGTATATGCGCCATTACCTGCGACAAAGATACCTCATCACTCCTGCGATGTTTCTGGGGCTGGTCTTTTTTTCCCTGACCGCGTTTCAAACCGACGTATCGGCGGAGCGGGTCGGCAAATTCACCTACCGTGGTTCGTTTCTGGATTTTAAAAAACCGGCGAACGATACGATATACGTCAACGATACCATGGTGGCGATGTCTGAAAAAATCTACGCCCTCACCCGTTTTTTTACCGATTCCATTTCCGATACTCCATCGATATTTTTCATCATCGATCATTCTACCAGCATGTCCTGGGCCTACGGCGATAACAGCAATGACCGCTGGGGAAACCGGTTCAGGGTAACCTCCGCCTTTATCGATACCATATTCCAGAAGTTTCCCACCGCGGAGATCGGTTATGCCGTTTTCAAGGCCGTGCTTCATTTCATAGCGCGGGACAGTCCTTTTTTTACAAGATATACGACCACCTACGATACCACCGGCGGTTATCTGCCGTTATACAAACTGAACCAGACGGTCGGGACGGGAACCGACCGCGGGATCGATGTCTGTAAAAGATTTCTCGAAACCGATACCGCCATTTCGCCCAATGCCGCCTCGATTCAATATACCGAACTGAGGTATCGTCCCTCGCCTGCCCGCAGCGAAGGTACCAACATCAATATCGGTTTCGAAGCAGCGATCGATGCGTTTCGTTCCTCGACACGGCCTCGAAACAGCCAGTATGTCATTTTCCTTTCCGACGGTGAAGCGAACGCGCCGCGAGGCCAGGAAAACAATTTTGTCGCCGGCACCAACGTTCCGACCACCTTTACCATTTACTTTACAACGGACAACACGACCCCCCAGACGATTGTCAACATGACCAATAACATACGGACCCTGGGCTATCCTAAAAGCAGCTACTGGGCCTACAATAACACCACCTTCGACAATCTCATGTCTTTTTTACGCGACAGCATCTATACCAAACTCGTCACCGAACGGAGAAGCGATCCTACTGCCATTACCATCAACAACCAGACCATCAGCGGTTGGCAGGTCACCGACTCCTCGTTCAGCCACAGCAACATCTTTCCCCTGATCGGACCGATCACCCCCTTTTCCTCAATCTTCAAGTACAATATCTACCAGAACCAGGTGGTTATAAAAGACACCACCGATACGGTCGACTTCTTCGTAAAAATCGTGCCGGGAACCCCCATGCCCGCGTCGAGATTTACCCTCAATCACTGGGACCGCGACCTGTCGTTTCTTTATAATAACGCCGTCATTACCGTGGCCAACGAAACCATGGATTCACTGGAACTGCGGTTCGATTTCGATCCCGGCAGCGCGCGGTATAATTACACCAACCTTCACGCGATATTATCCAATGCCAAAGGCCCCCAGCTGGACAGCGAAACTCTGGAACTTACCCGGACAGGCGCCTACTTCTCGGGAAAATTCAAGAGGGAGCTGTCCACGTCTCCCACCCCCCTGAACAGTGTCCTGGAACATGATTCGATCGACGATACCATCATCGCGGTGTTCAGAAACACCGAGAACCCGCAGCTTCCGCTTGACACCCTCAGGGTCCCCCTTCTGTTCAATCTTACGACCAACAGGCTCCTGCAGATCCGTCTCTTTGATCTGCAAAATCTGACAACGCCACTCGACACCATCAGAATGACCACCGATCAGTCGATGGTGGTAGTGGTCAGGGGAAAATGGTCAAGGGACACCTCTCAATGGGTCGATGTACCGGGTATCTGGACCATAGCTCCCAATCCCATAACTCCGCAATTCACCGTGCCGTTGCCTGTCAATGCGGCGCAACTGTGGCTATGCGACCCGGTAACCTCGGGCAGCGCGTTGCTTACGGTCACCTCCGCTGATTCCGCAAGCACCACCGTGCCGATGATTATCACCGAGGCCGACCCCTCTTCACTCAGACTTGTCCTCCTCACCCATCCCGACTCATGCTATGCGGGCATACCGATCAAGATCGGCGCCTATATCGAAAACAGGGACGGCCCTGTCGACGGAGTCTGGAACGGCAGAAGCATCTACCGCGACATTCTCAATAACCAGCTCAGGTCTCCCTTCCTTCCCTGGATGACCGTGAACGGCAGAGTCACCCCCCCCGATTCCCTCGACCGGATCATGAACCAGCAGTGGCGAAACGGCGCCGACACGTTGTTTCTTACCCTGTATTATGCGCCGCTGAGCAATGACAGCCTGCACCAGATACACCTGACCCTCAACAGCACGCTCCAGGCGAATACGATACGATTCAAACTCAGGCCCGGCCCGATTGATTCCATCCAGATCGAAGACCAGCCGGGAAATCATCTGACGCAGCTTATTACCCTCACCACTCCGGATGGAACGCAGGGACTCTACGCACGCGGGTTTGACGCCTACGGGAACCGTATTGAAGTGGACAGGGCGGGCGGCGAAGAGTTGAACAACGTTCTCTGGCGTACCGACGGTACGCTCCATCCGCCGGTCCCCGACTCCATCGGGTCAAACATCTTGTATACGGCGAGGGGCGTCATCTATTATGAAAACGGGTTGATGCATGCCATTCTTATCGTCGGCACGAAAGTGCTCAGGGACGCAGTCCCCATTGAAATCATTCCCCCGTTGGCGCGTCCGATCGCCGCGATAACGCGGGACATGAATGGAAACGGATATATCGACCGTATCGAGTTGACGCTCAGCAAAAAAGTGGACCTTACGCAGGCCGATACCATTTATTTCCAGATGCGTTATCCGCCTTCACTGGATACCGCGACGAGCAACCGTGTCACCAGCGCCACCAGGATAACGAAACTCGGCGACAGCTCCTATGCCATCGATTTCATCGAGAGGAGAAACGCGCGATTCCCGCAAACCGGCTGGAGACCGGAACTTGTCATCCTCGCCAATACAAAAGAGCTGACGGCTGGCCGAACCGTGACAAGCGATGGATGTCCTCCGGTGGTGTGGCGGGTTGAAAACCGTCTTAACCAGGACAACGATCATTCAAAAGACACGATCGTTGTCCATTTCAGCGAAAAAATTGTGGGTATCGACGGCGCCGTGCTTAAATTGAACGCCCACCCGGCCCAAACCTTCAATGCATGGATCCGGAACCCTGACAGTACCTTTACCCTTGTCCCGGACATGTTTGTCAACATCATCAGTTTCCTGCTGCCCATAGCCAACGACAGCACGGTCACGTTCCTTATGACCAATAAAAAGGAGCTCTACGGCATCCACTGGGTCAATATCAAAACCGAGCCCGAGCCTTCTCCTATCATCAAAGACCGGGCAGTGGCGGGCAATGTCCCTCAGGCGGTCAACCAGAAGGTAAATGTGCTCGTTTTCGGGAACAATCCGGTTATCAACATTATTCCGAACCCCTCGATCGGCACCTTCAAACGGATCCAGGGAGGGGTCATTCCCGATTCCAATATCATTGATGCCCGTAAATGGGTCACGGTCATCGACAAGGCAGGTACCGTTATCAGCATCACCAATATACGGGTTCCCAACGGCTACACGATCACCGATCCCAAAACGCACCCAAAAGGATTTATCAAAATCTACGATGCCGTCGGAAATACCGTCAATTCGGTGCAAATCAGCAACTGGCTGAAAAATACCCCGGTTGAAACGGGTTCCGGCATGACCGCGGACATTTACTGGAACGGCGCCAACAGCAAGGGCATGATGGTGGCACCGGGCGTTTACCGGGTGGTCGCCTATATCGATTATCCTTCATCGCAGAAGGACCTGCGAGACAAGCGTCTTATTTCAAAGGTCGGAATCTTCCGATAACCGCCGGCTGATTTGAGAAATGGAACGGCCCGGAATGGCACCATTCCGGGCCGTTCCATTTCCGGAAAAAATTCAGAACAGCCAGGTCATATGCATTCCAGCCATTTTCAACAGGTAATTTTCCCGCGAGCTCTCCATCTCATCATAACTCTTTTCGTAGCGACCTTTGGCGGTAAACGTGAGACGGGAACTCAGGGAGTACTTGACCTCGATATCTCCACCGTAAAATGAGGTCAACACCGGGTCCTGCCAGCCGATTTTCACAAACCGCAGCGTGTCCATGGCAAACTTTTCTTCCGTTTTCCTGCTTATTTCGGCGCTGATGCTCATGGTCAGTCTGCGAGGTATGAGGGTCAGGCCGACCTGGTCGCTTACCTTATAAGCGAGGGTGGCAAGCGAATCACGGTTTTCATCCTTGAGCGTGACCCTGAAATTGGTCTTATTCCGGACCGTTTTGTTTATCCTGAACATCAGCATGCCGGTCACCTGGTGCTGGAACCGGTCGCCGATATCATTATTGCCGCTGTTCACGTGCACGGAAAGATCATTGTCCCAGAGAAACTGGTAGCCGGCGCTGTAGCTCACTGCGCCAGAAAGGTTCTGTTTGCCCTCCAGCGCAGCGCTGTTGGTCAGTTTCTCATATCGATACGATCCATAGGCGGTTGAATCGTCGTCCTCGGTATCGGGGGTAACAATGAAAAAACGTTCGCCGGCAGTGGCGGTCTCCAGGCGGACAAGGTAGTTGAGTGAAAATGCGGGTCGATTCTCCCCACAACCATACTCCATCTTCATGTTCAGGTTATTGCGGTCGATGGGCGTGCCGGTCGAAAGGGTCTGTTCGTATTCGTAACCTGCTCCAAACGACCGGTATTCGCTGAACAGCCGCTCGACGGCGCAGCGTGCTATACGACGGTTGGACTCGAGGTACGGATTTCCGGCGGAAAAATACTCCGGGCCGATCCCGATTGCCGCGAAATTCACGGTATAGTCCCGGTAAAAGCCCTTGCCGCCGAGGGTCACTGCATAGTGATCGCCGAAATCCGACGCGCTCAGAAAATTTCTGAAGATCTTCGGCAGCGCGTCCTCCAGCTCAGGGTTATACCAGGCGATATTCTTTTCTTCCGCGGCGTTGATGGTATCGTGGGTTCCGAGATCCACCTCTGCCGACAGCTCCACGCTCCCCTTTAACAGACTCAACGTGCCGGCAAGAACCCCGGTCTGCGCCTCGATGGGCCGTGGCGCCCCGGGATCGGACAGTACGTGGCGAAACAGCGGCTTGTCGACCTGATCGCGCGCGATGATGCCCTGCGCGGAAAAAGTCGAGTTGGGGCTCGGCCGAAGGGTTGTTGCCATGACATAGGTGAGCTGCTGGCGCATTGACATACCGGAATCTACGGTGATATTGTACTGCCGGAGGTCATGGCGGCCGGAATCCCTCGGCATTTCCGACTCTCCGGCGGCAAGCCGGTACTCCATCCTCCGCATGCCGCCGCCCATGTCCCAGTAGTAGCCGGTGTATTTGATGCCGGTCATCTGGCGGCCGCTCACCGAAGTCTCTGAACCGCTTTCGAAAAAATCCCCGAACGAAAGCGTATGATTATCATACGATAATCCAAGGTTCAGCATGTTTTTCCCGAAATATCCCTCGGTATTCAGCCATGAATTCGAGTAGAGGTCCATGAGCAGGTTGACGTCGGTATTCCCGCGCTTCCCGTTCGCGAAAACCTGGATTTCGGGTTGCAGGTCGGTCGGGTACAGTGTCTGCGAAAAGACGGTGTCGGACAGGGGATGACGAAATGGCTCGGGCTGGAAGAACCGGAATCCCGTCGTAACCGTGCCGATGAAACTGGGTGCCTGCCGGTCTTCCGCGGAGACCGCATTGAACCCTGGGTTGAACCCCTCTTTTGCTCCGGTGGCAGCCTCTGTTATTGGAAGGGCGATTGAGCGGACGGTTTCCGGCTCTTTTAAAAAACCGCGTAAAACCTTGGCATCCACGATTTTTTCATCCAGCCCGTTATTAAAGACCATGTCCCTGTTTTTCTTCGGAACCGGTTCTTGGGTGATGATTCCCGTCCTGTTGCGGGAAACGGAGCTACCGACCAGGCTGACCGATGCATCCGGCGTCGCGACGATGCCGTTCACGTTCCCCTCCACCACGCTTCTACTCAGAAGGAGCCGTGCCTTTCCATCGCATCCTATGCCGGTGGTATTGTCCTTGATCACCAGGCTGTCGCCCGTCACGTCCGCGCCGGCGTTCAACAGCATCCCCAGCACATGCCCTTTGCTGAACGTCGAAAAAAGGATGTTCACCTCGGCATTCTTGACCGCGAGCCCATAAAGAGAATTTCGCTCAAAAAGACAGCGGTTGATGGTCACCGAACCGTTTTCCACGGTAATGCCGAAATTCGAATGCCTGATGATACAGTGCTCGAACAGTGATTGGTTTCTGCTTCTGCAGTAGATGCGGTCCCAGTCCCAGGGGTTTGGCCGTTTGCGTGCCGACATGAAGATGACCGGCTCTTCAGGGGTCCCACGCGCAATGATCTGACCAAACACCGTGATGGTGGAGTAGTCTCCGCCGATATGAACCACCGATCCGGCCTTGAACTCCAGCACCTGGCCTGAGGGCACGGTCACACTGCCGTCTATCAGGTACGGGCCGTCCTCCCTGTCGAACGTCCCGAAAAAAATGCCGGGGGGAATAACGGTTTTTATCTCCTGCACCAGACTGTCCGGGAGCAAAAGACCGCCTTCGTCAGGGGCGGTGGCGACTGCCGTATCGGAACGCACAGGGACGGCACTACCCGCTGCCATAATGAGTACGGCTGCAAGGGACCGCGATAACCGGTACTTGCTTAAAATCGTACGGTGCGCAGGACTCCGTGCCTTCAGTTGTTCGAGCGGCGGCGATATATTTTCGGAAAGGTTGATGCCCGGATTTTTTACTCGAAAAGGTCGGAACATTCGCCATTCCTTGCCGATGAGCCATGGTCCTGAATCCGGTTCCTTCCGGGGTGGTCCGCAACTATATTTCCATTGGTTCAATTGTATCACTTCACGCGATGGTGCGTCAATGAGATCATCTCCCTCGCCATTTCGAAAAACGCCCGTGGAAAAACCGTTACGGCTCTTGAGGGAAGACCGGTCGCTCTCCCTACCATCAAAACGGCTTCATGAGTGCGCCGCGCAACTCTATACGGCGGAGCAGGTCCCTCTCGTACAGAAAACATCGCTGATTTTCTGTTCAAACGGAAGGATCAGGTCGCTGAATGCCGCCTACCGCGGTATCGACCGTGCGACCGACGTTCTCTCTTTTACCTATGACGACCCCGATCTGCTGGGTGAAATCTACCTTTCGATTCCCCGCGCGGCTGCCCAGGCACGGGAGTACGGTCTGACCGTGCATGAGGAGATAATCCGCCTGTTTATCCACGGTTTCCTGCACCTTCTCGGCTACGACCATATAAAGAAAGCCGACCGGCTCGCCATGGAGAAAAAAGAGAAAAACTATCGGACGCCAAACGTTCCCTGACCGTTTTCTCCGTTGCCCGATTCGTCAGGCAACAAGTATTTTATACAGGTTTTTCCGCATCAAAACATGTTTTATGAAGGAGATGTCCGGTGAATATCGTGGTCTGTATCAAACAGGTGCCCGGAACAACCCAGGTCAAAATAAACCCTGAAACCGGGACCCTGATTCGCGACGGCGTGGAGGCAGTAGTCAATCCATTCGACGAATACGCCATCGAGGAGGCGCTGCGCATCCGGGAACGGCTTGGAAACGGCACGGTCAAGGTCATTTCCATGGGTCCGCCGCAGGCGGAATCCGCGCTTAAATCGGCCATTGCCATGGGGGCTGACGAGGGGTATCTCGTTTCAGACCGGGCATTCGCGGGATCGGACACCTGGGCGACCTCCTATACCCTGTCGAAGGGAATACAGGCGCTCGGTGAAACGCACTTGATCATCTGCGGCAAGCAGGCGATTGACGGCGATACGGCGCAGGTCGGTCCGGGCATTGCTGAAATGCTCGGCGTACCGTTCGTTGCGTGGGTAAGAAAGGTCGAGGAGATAACCCCGACGTCGATCCGGGTGGAACGGCTCATGGAAAACGGATATGATGTCGTTCTGATGCCTTTGCCCGGCCTCATTACCGTAATCAAGGAAATCAACACTCCCCGCATGGCATCGTTAAAAGGAAAAATGCGGGCAAAAAGCGCGAAGATAACCGTATTCGATGCACAGACGCTCTGCGCCGACAGGATGAAAACCGGTCTTACCGGCAGCCCGACGCAGGTTCTGCGTTCGTTCGTCCCGCAGCGGAAAGGCAGCGGCGAGAAAATCAGCGGCGAACTGCCGGTACTGGTGGAAAAACTGGTTTCGACCATTAGCGAGCTTAATGTTATCAAATAATGGTCACTATTTTGAATAGACGATAATGAGATAAAACGTCATTCCGGCAAAAGCCGGAATCCAGGGTCTTCTGCAGATTTTAGTAACTGGATACCGGCAGGAGCCGGTATGACAATCACTCTACGGTTACCACACAAGGACCTCACGAGTGGGAATCAACGTTGATCTTGAAAAGTGTATCGGCTGCACGCTCTGCGTGCGTGCCTGTGCCGTCAACGCCATCCAGATAATCGACAAAAAAGCGGTCATCGACCTTTCAAAATGTACCCTCTGCGCCGCATGCGTGGAGGCGTGCAGAAAATACGCCGCAATCACCATTACCAAGGACGATGGCGCCGGCAGAGCCGACCTTTCACTTTATAAAAACGTCGCGGTTTTTATCGAACAGCACAACGGCGCCGTTGCGGGCGTCTCCTATGAAATGCTCGGCGAAGGCAGAAAACTGGCCGACCGGCTCGGAGAGAAACTCATCGCCATCCTGATCGGTAACGGGATGAAAAAAGAGGCCGAAGAGATCATTTCCTTCGGCGCGGATACGGTGTATTATCTCGAGGGACCGGATTGCGCCCTTTTCCGCGACGACACCTATGCAACCCTTGTGGCGACAATCGTCACGGAAGCCAAACCGGCCATTCTTCTTGCCGGTGCCACGGCGATCGGCCGTTCTTTCATTCCAAAAGTCGCGACACGCGTCTACGGGGGACTAACCGCCGACTGTACCGGACTCGAAGTCGATACCGAAAAACTGCTGCTTCTCGGAACGCGGCCCGCGTTCGGCGGCAATCTCATGGCCACCATCATCTGCCCGCACCACCGACCGCAGATCGCCACGGTGCGGCACAAGGTGATGAAACCGGCCACACGCGACGACGCCCGTACGGGTGAGGTGATCGTCCGCTCCGTCGAGCCCGGATCGATCCTTGAGCGGACCACGATCGTCGATACTGTCAAGGAGATCGAATCAACGGTCAACATCACCGAGGCCGACATCATCGTGGCCGGCGGCCGCGGCGTGCAGAAGCCCGAACATTTTGTCCTGCTGCGCGAACTTGCGGAAGTGCTGGGCGGCGCGGTGGGCGCCAGCCGCGCGGCGGTGGATGCCGGATGGATCCCCTACTCGCACCAGGTGGGCCAGACCGGCAAAACCGTCTGCCCCAAGCTCTACATCGCCTGCGGCATCTCCGGATCGGTCCAGCACATGGCAGGCATGCAATCCAGCGATTACATTATTGCCATCAACAAAGATCCGGCAGCCGACATCTTCCAGATCGCCAATCTGGGAATTGTCGGTGACCTGTTGCAGGTGGTGCCGGAACTGACCCGCGCATTCAGGCAGAAGCTCGGGAAACAATAACCAGGCAGGAGCAGTGCCATGAAACTTTCGCTCGGATTACCAAAAGGCAGCCTCGAAGAGGCCACGATCAATCTCTTCAACAAAGCCGGTATTCACATCCGCAAAGGAGAGCGCTGCTATTTCCCGGTATGCGACGATCCCGAACTGGACCTCATCATCATGCGGCCCCAGGAAATCCCCCGATACGTCGAGCAGGGAATTCTCGACGCCGGCATCAGCGGCCAGGACTGGGTCGCGGAAAACAGCGCGCGGGTCGAGGAGGTCACGGTCCTTAACTACAGCAAAAATTCGCGCGCCACCTGCAAATGGGTGCTTGCGGTGCCGGAAGATTCCCGCTTTATCAAACCGCAGGACCTGCGCGGGAAAAGAATCGCTACCGAGCTTGTCGCAGCCACCCAGCGTTATTTCGCCACAAAAAAAATACCGGTCACGGTTGAATTTTCCTGGGGCGCGACCGAGGTCAAGCCTCCCCGCCTGGTCGACGCGATCGTGGACCTTACCGAAACCGGTTCCTCGATGCACGCCAACCGGTTGCGGATCATCGACGTCATCATGGAGACCTCGACGGTTCTGGTGTCAAACCGGCAGTCGTGGAAAAACCGCGAGAAACGGGACAAGCTCGAAAACCTGACCATGCTTCTTCAGGGCACGCTCGCCGCAGAAAACTTTGTGGGACTGAAATGCAATGTCGAGGCCGGAAATCTCGACAAAGTCCTGAAAGTACTGCCCGCGCTCCATAACCCGACCGTCTCCAGCCTCTCGGAAAAGGGGTGGCACGCGGTGGAAACCATCCTGCATTTTTACGAGACCAAGCACATCATCCCGCGGCTGAAAAGGGCGGGCGCTACGGGGATTGTGGAGTACAAGGTGAGCAAGGTGATAGGGTAAGTGGGAGGGTCAGTCGGGAGCGCGGGTCGATGGCGAACCGCTGGCAGAACGACAGTAAATTGGGAGACGACCGGTACCATTGCCATCTGACGTACTCAGCCGACGAAGCCGGGAACCTAAAAGATATGGCAAAAAAACTCGCCTCGCTGTTCGACCTATCTGTTGCCCGGTTTATCTGAGCCGCCGCACTTATAATTCCCAAGGTACCCTTGAGGGTTGATTGGTAGAATTCCCCACTCGCGCACGGGATGACACGTTTTGGCGGCAGAAGGGCGCGGTTACCGGAGCCTCCGCGGAGCGAAGCGATGCATTGAATAGAGAGTCGGAATGTCGAACTGCTCCCCTGTCCGGCCCGCGACGCAGACGATATCATCCGGCCCCTGCAGTGCCGCGGGCAGGGCAGCCGCAACAAGCGGAATGACCTCCGCCTTACCGGTG
>JAFGOU010000273.1 GCA_016926315.1 Chitinispirillaceae bacterium | reverse complement strand
ATCACGGCGCCGACGCCGTACTTCGTGCCGAGCAGCTTGATCGCCTCGATATCCAGTTCGCTGCGGCCGATGGCGCCGAGCACCTGGGACATGGTCCCGAGCTCTATGACCGGTGTACCCGGCTGGGCCTCCTGCACCATACGCAGCAAGCGCTGTGACGTGTACTCGGCAAGGTTGCCCCTGGCGTTTGATTCGAGCTGGATCATGCCGAGCGTGCCCCAGGGCTTGAGGTCGATACGGGGCGGAATGAGAACACGGGGACCGCAGGAGAGGGCGAAAAGAGAGAGTGACAGAAGTACCCGTACCATTCTATTCATATGCCGTCCTTTATGTACTGATGAACCAGCCAGGAATACGGTTCCCTACTCGCCGTTTCCTTCCACCTCCCTGACGTTGCCGGTCTTCCTTCCACCTTCCCCCTGCGCCGGCAGAAAGATCGTCATGGTGGTCCCTTTTCCAAGCTCCGAGCCGCACTCGATATGACCTTTATGGTTCTTGACGATAAAATAGCAGGTGGAAAGTCCGAGCCCTGAGCCGTCCTGCTTGGTCGAAAAAAACGGGTCGAATATTTTCGGCAGATGCTCCTCTGAAATCCCGATTCCTGAATCGTGGATGGCGATTTCGACATGCCGCCCTTTCTCAAGCCCCGGATATTCGCGCGGTTTTATCATCCGGTTCCGTGCGGCAATCTCCAATGTCCCGCTCGACGGCATGGCATGACGGGCGTTGATCACGATATTATCGATCACCTGGACGATCTGTCCCTCGTCGGCGCTCACCCGCCAGAGGTTGTCGCTGATGTTAAAAACCGTGGAAACATTCGACTCCCCTATCGCCATGCCCACGCAGTTCCGCAGGACCCTTGCGATGTCGATCGTTTGTTTCTGCGGCACCCCGGCCTTGGAAAAATTAAGGAGCTGCTGCGTCAGGCCTTTGCTCCGCTGAAGCGCTGTCATCGCCTTCTGAAGATACACCGTTATGGTCTGATTGTTCTGGCACTGCTCGATGGTAAACTCGATATACCCGAGCGCGATGGTCAGAAGGTTCTTGAAATCGTGCGCAATACCGCCGGCCAGCGTGCCGATCGCCTCGAGCCGCTGTGACTGGAGGTAGTGCTGCTCCAGCCGTTTGCGCTCCTCCTCCTCCCTTTTACGCTGGGTGATGTCGCGGATAATGCCGACCGTGCCGACGAATTTTTTTCCCCCCGCTTTCTTCCCTTTTCCGGCGCTGCGGTAAACCCCGGTAGCGCTTACCTCCCCGATACTGATAAGCGAGCCGATCAGGAGCCGCTTGCCGTTCTCTTCGGGCTGCCAGTCTTTGGGGATGAGCCGGACTTCAAGCCCCTTCGTCAGCCGGTTGCCGGACCGGCGTTCGTCGAAAAGCTTCGGCGCTCCCTCGTCGCCCGTGACCTGTCCCTTGATTTTTTCCAGCACGACGATTCTGCTTACCTTATCAACGTCTTCCGGGTGTAAAATCGAGGTAAAATGCTTGCCGACCAGATCGTCGGGATTGTACCCGAGGGTCCTGATCCAGGGATTGATAAAGGTGATAATCCCCGCCGTATCGAGCCGGTAGACGATATCGGGAATGATCTCCACCAGGGTGCGGTAACGGTATTCAATGGCGCGTGACGATTCTGCTTTCGTCTTTTTTTGCATAGGATTTTCCTCTACCTGGATATCCGGATACCATGATTCCTCTGATAAAATGATACCGTGACAATATACGTAACCTCATATAACTAAGTGTATTGTCCCGATGGCCGGTTTTCTATCTTTTTTTCACGGCCATAGGCGGCCTCCACCGCGGCCATACCCCGCTGTTCTGTTAATTATTTTATCCCAGTACCTCACCGGAAAGCGGTTCAATGGAAGCGATCACCGTCCTCCACCAGGTCATCATCACGCTCAACAACTACCTCTGGGGCTGGCCCATGCTGGTCCTGCTGTTCGGCACGCATCTCTATCTTACCGTCAGGCTGCGCTTTCCGCAGCGTCACCTTATCAGGGCGATCGGGCTCTCCTTGAGCAAAGACAGCGACGGTCACGGCGACATAAGCCACTTCGGCGCGCTCACCACCGCGCTCGCCGCGACCATCGGCACCGGGAACATCGTGGGCGTGGCCACCGCTCTCGCGCTTGGCGGCCCGGGTGCGCTCCTCTGGATGTGGTTTACCGGCGTGTTCGGCATTTCGACCAAGTATGGCGAGGCGCTGCTTGCGGTAAAATACCGGCGTCGAACCCGCACCGGCACCATGCTCGGCGGTCCGATGCTCGTCATCGAAAACGGGCTGGGCCAGAAATGGCTTGCCGTGCTGTTCTGCGTCTTTACGGCGATCGCCGCCTTCGGTATCGGCAACATGGTGCAGTCCAATTCCGCGGCAACGCTCATCAATGAAACCTTCCATATCGCCCCGTGGATATCAGGCGTCAGCATGGCGGTCTTGACTGCGCTTGTCATTATCGGCGGCATCAGATCCATTGCCGATGTCTGCTCGAAACTCGTTCCCGTCATGTCGCTCTTCTACATTGCCGGATGCCTGGTCATACTTGCCATGAACGCCGCGTATATCATTCCTGCCGTAACGCTGATCGTAAAGAGCGCTTTTTCCTATCATGCCGCAGGAGGCGGATTTGTCGCGGCAGGATTGGTGGCGGCAATGCGCTACGGCATTGCACGCGGGCTCTTCTCGAACGAATCCGGCCTCGGCAGCGCCCCGATCGCCGCTGCCGCCGCCCGCACCAATAACCCGGTGCGCCAGGCGCTCGTCTCATCGAGCGGCACCTTCTGGGACACGGTGGTGATCTGCGCCCTCACCGGGCTGGTGCTGGTCTCCTCCATCCTGAAAAATCCCGCAGGTATGGACCATCTTACCGGCGCCGCGCTCACCCGGGCCGTGTTCAACCAGATACCGGTCATCGGCCCGGCCCTCTTGACCATCGGCCTCCTGACCTTTGTCTTTTCAACGATCCTGGGCTGGTCCTACTACGGCGAACAGGCAATTGAATACCTCTTCCGCAGAAAAGCGATCTTCAGATACCGCATGATGTGGATCATTGCCGTATTTGCCGGCGCAATCGCGGACATTCCGCCGGTATGGGACTTTGCCGATGCGGCGAACGCACTCATGGCCATACCAAATCTCATTTCGCTCATTCTGCTCAGCGGGGTGCTCGTGACGGAAACCGGGAAGTATTTATGGGAACCGAATAGAACTGACCGTTAAAATGACCTCTGGAATTTTTTACAGGAGATTTTCGTTTTCCGCAAACCCGACCCTTCGACAGACTCAGGGTGACAGTGATCCTTCCCTCAACGACACGTCAGGGAAAAAAGTACAGCGTTCGGACACGTACACCCGGCCACATTCACTGAAATTCTGCGCACTCCTATGTCTGGCTGCCGTACTCTCTGCTCCGGCCGCTCCGGCAAAAAACACCGGTTCCGTCATCCGTAACTATCGTCTGTTTCTCGCCATGCCCGCTGACACGCAATCAACGGACAGCCTTCCGGTTGCGCTCAGGCGATTCAGCCGCAATGACAGCGATTTTATCGTGACCGTGAATCCCCGAGACCTTTCCCTTTCTATCGTACCGTTTGACATGGCAGCCTCATCACTCTGGCGCGCCTTTGACTGGCAGGAGTTCATCAACGCCTACCGGGAGAGCACCTACGGCAAGGCGATACTGGAAGCCCGGCGCGCCGTTTTGCCCATTCAGGACGCGGGATTCAACCGGATACTGGCCCAGAAGGAGGGAATATCCCTTACCGTTGACCTTTGCCCTTCCCGGCGGCCGCTCGACCGTTTTTTCTTTGATACACTCATTACCGCACTATCAACCGAGGAATCGCCGGTGCCGATCGGCATCGCGATCACCGGCGCATGGATCAAAACCCACCGTAACGATCTTGAATGGCTGGTGAATCTCGAACGACAGAACCGCATCCACATCACCTGGATCAACCACTCCTATAACCATCACGTCCTGCCTGACCGGCATTTGTCAAAAAACTTTCTGCTCGATACCGCCTGCGACCTGAACGAGGAGGTGCTCGGCACCGAACGCCTGCTTATTGAAAAAGGGCTGATGCCCACGCTTTTTTTCCGGTTTCCCGGACTGGTATCGAGCCCGGAGCTGATCGTCAGGGTGGTATCGTTCGGCCTGATTCCGGTGGGGAGCGACGCATGGCTGGCAAAAGAGCAGATGCCCCGCAGCGGCAGCATTGTGCTTGTGCATGCCAACGGCAATGAACCGTTCGGCCTTCAGAAATTCGTCAGTCTGCTTGCGGAAAAACGTGACTCGATCCGGCGGAAGGAGTGGTTCCTCTACGACCTGCGCAGCAGCGTTATCAAGGCTCTGGATTCGGCCGCAACGCCCTGTATCAGGAACTCTAAGGCTCCCTGAACACCTCGGTCCCTACCAGGAAATAGAGCAGGATCACCACCAGGGCAACGGCCACCGCGAGAAGAAAGGGGTTGGCCAGAAGCGCCTGGACTCCGGAAACAAGCCCCGGCGCGGTCCCGTGACGGCTTGCCCCATGACGGGCCGTTCCCATTATCCGCCGCTCAAGGTGGCGCGGCACCTCCTCCTCTTCCATCGATGTTACCCGGCGCGACACGTCACGGAACTCCCGTACTGCCCGGGCGCACTTATCGCATATGTCAAGGTGTTTCAGGTGCTCCGGCTTGCCGCCGTTGATCGCCAGCTCCATAAGCTGCTCTTCGGTCGGATGTCCGTCCTTCTCGTCCGGTAGATTGTTCATACGCCCTTCCTGATGAGGATTTCCCTGAGTTTCCTGAGCGCCCTGAATAT
>JAFGOU010000272.1 GCA_016926315.1 Chitinispirillaceae bacterium | reverse complement strand
CGTAAGCTCGCAATGACGGAACACTGCATTATCTCGGCACGTCCCTGTGCCTCGCTAATATATTGACAACGCGGCAATCAGCCGCGACAACGTGTGCCGTGTTACGACGCGGCCAGCGTTAGAAAACGTGACGGAGCGATAGCGACATGACACGTTTTCTTCAGACGCCGGGCAGGTGCGCGTTTCGCGCGAACGTAACGCGGCTGTTGGTTGCTTTTAGGGCGCTATTTTTCTGATAAAATATTACGTTTAGTATGTCGCAGTAAAATGTCACAGTATTGTGTCATAGTAAAATATAGCGTTTTGTGGGGTCGGTTGATGATTTAGCCACTGCTTTGATAACCGCCTTGGCCGATAAATCCTCTAAATCTCTTTGAGCCGTCCTTCTTATGCATGAACAAACGCCTTGGTATTCATTTACGGAAATTGAATTATGTTTTATAAGGTATTTAATCGCTTTTTCTTGGCGCGAGTTAAGCCCTGTCTTTTTCAATCTCTGAAATTTATTATCCTGTTTAACTAAATCCTTTCCCTTGACCTGAATTTCTTTCATCTGCGAGTGAAGGCCGTCAATGAAATATTCAAGCCAGGAGGTCATGTCCATGTTGTTTTGTCTCACCGACTGAATGGCCTGGTAATAATGTGGTCTGTCCCTATCGTAAAATTCCGAAATGCTGAACAGACGTTTAAAGTCGTATCCGGTTCTATAGAGAATTAACGTTGATAGAAGACGGGCGGTTCTGCCGTTACCGTCGACGAATGGGTGGATATGAACAAATTGAAATTGAGCAATACCTGCAATAAGAATCGGAGATAAATCCTCAGCCGAATTCAGCCAGGACACAAAGTCTCGCATAAGATGTGGAACTTCAAGCGGTGGCGGAGGAGTGTAAACGATCGCGCCTGTTTTTGAATTAGCAGTATAATTTTGGATTTTTCTGTAGGTGCCAGGGTCGGCTTTTTCGCCGCGAACTCCTTTCACAGTAATTTTGTGGAGCTCTCGAATAATACCTTCGATAATTGGATCGTCCTGCCCAAGATATTTTGAGATGAAATCCATAGCTTTTTTGTAATTCAATAATTCCTTCTCGTCATCACGATTTACGCCTTGGACTTTTTTCCCTTCAAGAATGATTTCTGCTTGCTTAAGACTTAAAGCCGTGCCCTCGATGTGGGTCGAATGGTGTGATTCGAGAATAAGCGCCTTCTTTTGCATTTCCTCAAACCAGTCATCCTTAAGCTTTATGGCATCCAGAAACCCGCGAACGCGTTCAATTTCAATGAGCGCTTTGTTCATTATCCTTTGTTTCTGTTGATAAATAGCTCCCTAATGTAAAAGCCTCGCTTCGCTATTCACGTTTCCTGAGGGCATGTATTCTTCTTGATAACGACGCATGGTAGTCAGCATGGAAGGGGTGTGTCTTTCAAGCAGGTGCGCGCCACGGCGCGCACCTGCTTGAAAGGCTAGGGGAAGTCGTTCCCCTCCATACTATCTTTTAATTGCATTACGCCCCAGAATTAATACTGACTGTTAGGACAATCAGGACCGCGAACCTGCAGACCTCCTGACCCAGCATCAACTATTTTTCTCTTCCTATGGACTCCCTGCGACCGCTCGTGGAGCGGAAACTCCTGCCGTCCGTTGAAAAACCGCTCCGCTATACGGGCAGCGAGCTCAACGTTATCAGGAAAGAGCTTCCCGCCGTAACGCTCCACGGCGTGCTCTGCTTTCCGGACCTGTATGACATAGGCATGTCGCACCTGGGACTGCAGATACTGTATCACCTGGTCAACAGGCATCCGCAATGGGCGCTTTCGCGCTGTTTTCATCCGTGGCCGGACGCGGAGCAGCTGATGCGCCGGCTCACAATCCCGCTCTATTCGCTTGAATATTTCACGCCGCTGCGCGAGGCGGACTGGATCGGGTTTTCGCTCCAGTATGAGCTGCAGTATACCAATTGCGTCAACATGCTCGACCTCGCTTCGATTCCGGTGTTTGCAAGGGACCGCGGCGGGTCAGACCCCATGGTCCTGGCCGGCGGCCCGTGCGTGGGCAATCCCGAGCCAATGGCGCCGTTTATCGACGCCTTTGTCATTGGCGACGGCGAAACGGCCATAACAGCGATCTGCGGCGTCCTCGAAAAAAGCAAACAGGAGCGATTGTCCCGCTCCGCAACGCTTGGAGCGTTATCGCGTGTTGACGGCGTGTACGTTCCGGCGCATTTCCCGGTCGTCAAAAAGGGGCGGTTCCTCGTTCCCGACACGGCTGCCCGCGCTCCGGTACGCGCGGTTAAAGTGCCCCGCCTTGCCGCCGATCACTATCCCGAGAAACCCATTGTGCCGCTCATGAACGTGGTGCACCACCGGCTCGCCGTGGAGATCATGCGCGGCTGCACGCACGGGTGCAGGTTCTGTTCCGCTGGCACCTTTTACCGCCCGGTGCGGGAAAAAAGCCCTGACGCGGTGTTTGCGGAGATCGAACAGGGAATAGCCGCGACCGGGTGGCGGAAGGTGGGCCTTTTGAGTCTCTCGTCGGCCGATTACTCCTGTTTCAACCGTTTGCTGGCCGACTCCATGGCGCTCAAAGACCGGTACCGGATCGCCTTCTCGCTGCCGTCGACCCGGATCGATGCCCTGTCAAGCGAGCAGGTGGACCGCCTCACCGGCGTGACGCCGCTTTCGTCAATCACCATCGCACCCGAGGCCGGAAGCGCGCGGCTGCGCGGGGTGATCAACAAGGAGTTTACCGACGAGCAGATCTTCTCGGCGGTGCAGGCGCTGCTCAAGCGTCCGGTGCAAACCATCAAGCTCTACTTTATGATCGGCCTGCCGACCGAGACCGGGGAAGATATCGACGCGATCTGCGCCATGATCGAAACCATCGCCGGAATGGCGCGGTCAGCGCCGGGCCGCCGTTTTATCAATGTCTCGCTTTCGCCGTTTTCGCCAAAACCGCACACGCCGTTCCAGTGGGAGGCCATGGAGGCCCCGCCATCGCTCCACGCGAAGAACCTGCACATCAAAGGCAGGCTGCGCAGGCTGAAAAACGTCAAGGTCTCGTATCGCGACATCGGCATGACCCTGCTCGAGAGCGTCATGGCGCGCGGCGACCGCGCGGTCG
>JAFGOU010000271.1 GCA_016926315.1 Chitinispirillaceae bacterium | reverse complement strand
GAGGTCCTCCCCCAGTAGACGTCATGACATTTTTTACCGGCCAGTGCAGGAAGGGCCGTTTTAACGGTCGCCTGATACCGCCTGTTGGCGTTGCGGACGCGAAACTCGGGATCGATGATGCAGATATCGTCGGTAATCGAGTCAAACACCGTCTGGAGTTCGGAAGGAGACGCGCTCCCGTCTGAGAGGGCGCGTTCCGGCGCAGCCGCTTTTCTCTTCAGGCGGATCAGCCGCGTGACCGTCATGACAAGAACAGCCGCGGTGGCGATACATAACGCCGAGAGTACGATAAGTGCGGTGGTTTCGGCCATGGTGGTTCTAGTATACATGAATGGAGCGGTAACGACAATAGAGCACCGCCGCACAACGGCAGTCGCGCGACGGCACATTACAATAAAATGCTTGCGCAGGAAAATAATTGAAGGTATACTATTCCTTGCTCCACGCATCCTCTTGCCGCCTGCCCCCGCGCCGGGATTATATTTGTGTGCATTGCGGAGGCTGTCGTGCAAAAGGAAAAACACCCGGAAACCAGTGAAAAAACGGGCAGGAAAGGCGACCTTATCTGGGTGTCGAGCCTCGGGATACATCTTGTCCTGTCCACCGCGGCGGGCCTGGTAATCGGATGGTATCTTGACAAGCTCTTCAAGACGGCGCCGGTATTGACCATTGTTTTTTTCTTCATCGGTACGTTTGCCGGATTCAGGCAGATCTATCGCGAGATTAAAAAGCTGGGGGACGACGACACAAAAAATGAGCACGGGTAAAGCCATTTTACCGCTTATTCTAGGGTTGGTTCTGGTCGCCGGCGCCGGCATGGCGTTTTTTTTCCTTCCCGGACTCGGCCCTGATCATCCGGCCACGGGAGCGGTCGTCGGGTTTGGTGTCGCCTACCTCGGTTTTCTCCTCTATTATCTGCTGTTACCGTTCCCGGCAGGGAAGAACGGCTCTTTTTTCGCATCGTATCTTCCCGGAGCGGTCGCACGCTACGTTGTCATGATCAGCGCCTTTTGTACCGTGGTATTCCTCTTCAAAATCCATACGCTGGGCGTGCTGCTCGGCACGTTTATCGGGATGATGGTATCGACCTTCGTATCACTCAATTCGATGAGGCGGAAGCCTCAAAAATCACCGGAGGCGTAAAGGTCATGTCTTCAGGAATGGAATTTGAAAGTGTGGTCTGGCATTTCGGCAGGATTCCGACCGCACTCGTTTTTTCATGGGTTGTCTGGGCAGGGCTGATCGGTATTTCGATAGTCGTTGCCAGAAAGGCGAAGCTGGTTCCCGGAGGGGTTCAGGTGATTTTCGAGATGCTCATCGAATTCATCACCAACCTTGCCGATGAACTTATCGGGCCCAAGGCACGTGAGTATTATCCCCTCTTTATCGGCCTTTTTTTCTTCATTCTCGTGGGTAATCTCATGGGCTTCATTCCCGGGCTTCTGTCGCCGACCGCCGATCCCAACCTGACGTTCGGACTCGCCCTCATGGTGTTCGTCTATTTTATCTTTCTCGGGTTCAAGCATAACGGGATCGGCTATCTCAAACAGTTCAAGCCGCCGCCCCTGCCGTGGTATATGCTCCCGATCGGACTTGTTCTGTCGATGACCGAGATCATCTCTTTTTTCACCCGCCCGCTTTCACTGGGCCTGCGGCTTTTCTGCAATATTTTTTCCAAGGAGCTGTTTCTCGGAATTCTTGCCTATCTCATGCTTCAGTTTTTCATGAGTCCGGTACTCTTCGACAAGGTGTTCTCGGCCGGTCTGCTCGTCATGCGGCCGGCGATCATGCTGCTGGGCCTCATCATCGCGTTTATCCAGGCGATGGTGTTCATGGTGCTGTCCATGTCGTATATCGCCGGCGCGGTACAGATGGAGGAGCACTAGGAATTGCGGATTGCGGAACGTAGAATGCAGATTGAAATAAGAAAAAAGAACATACAACAACAACCTTTTACGGAGGCGTTTTCATGAATAAAAAAGTACTTGTCCAGGCTTTTTTGCTTCTTGGGGCGACCGTAGCGGCGGCCGCGGAAACCGTGGCGCCGGGAAGCGGGGGGAGCATGGCCGCGGCGACCTTTTTCGGCAACACCCTGGTAGCCTCTGGCGTGGGTGTCGGTATTGCCGCCGGCGGTTGCGGCATCGGCATGGGACTTGTCATCGCGAGCGCGTTGCAGGGAATAGCGCGTCAGCCCGAGCTCCAGTCAAAGCTGCAGATGAACATGTTCATCGGGTTCGCGCTCATCGAAGCCCAGGTGCTCTACGCCCTGTTCCTGGCCATCATTTTCATCTTCGCCAACCCGTTCGCGGCGAAAGTCATCGGCGGCTGACCGGTTCCTTACCGCACAGGAGTTACTTTCGTTCTGAGAGGATACCTATGCCTGAAATTCACTGGCAGATCATGTTGTCGCAGACCATCACGTTCCTGATCGCGCTCGCCGTGGTCTGGAAGTTCGGCTGGAAACCGCTCTGCGCATTCATCAGGGAACGGCAGGAGAAGGTGCGCAAAACGCTCGAGAACGCCGAGAACACGCGTCAGGCGATTACCCGTCTCGAGGCCGAATACCGCGCCAAACTGGAGCAGGTGGAGCAGAAATCATCGGAACTCATTTCCATCGCGCGCCAGGAGGCGCTCAAGGTCAGGGAGGAGATCGTCAGGGTCGCGCATCAGGAAGCCGCGGAACAGCAGAAGAAGGCGCGCGAGCAGCTTGAAACGGACCGTCGCAGGGTCATGTGCGAGATGCGCGCGGAAATCGTCGCGCTCTCGATGGCGGTCGCGGAAAAAGCGCTCAGCCAGCCGATTGCCGACGAAGTGCACCGCCGGAAGTTCCAGGAGATCGTCGAGGAGCTTTCAAAAGGACCGCAGCGGAGGAGGGCATGAGGGAGCGGTACGTGGCACGGGAATACGCCCGGTTGCTTCTGCGGCACGCCCCCGGAGAGTGCGCGGCAGTAAAGCCGTTTTTCCGGGCGATCGCCGGCGTCATGGCCGCGGAACCCCTGGTGGCCGCGCTGTTGAGCCATCCGGCGGTACCCCGGGAGGTAAAAATAAACGCGCTCCTTTCCATCGCGGCACATCCGCCCGGACCGCTGGTTGTCCGCATGCTTGACGATCTTGTCAAGCGACGGGTGATCGGTCTTTTCGCCGCCGTCGCCGAGGAGATGGAAAACCTTGCCGACGAGGCGCGCAACATTGCGGGGGTGGTGGTCACGAGCGCGACCGCACTTCCTGAAACGCTGCGGAAGGTGCTGTCCGAAAGCCTTTCTGCGTACACCAGGGGCGGGGTCAAGATCCAATTTGCCGTGGATCCGGCGCTCTGTTCCGGACTGCTCATACGAATAGGCGATACGATCATCGATAATTCCATAAAGACGGACCTGGAGCGCATTCGCCAGAAGCTTCAGGCCGTATCTTCAACCTAAGGACGGTATCATGGCAATCGAATCTTCGCAGATCACCGGTATTCTACGGGAAACGCTCAAGAGTTATGCCTCGAAACTCGATCTGCGCGAAACCGGGTACGTTATGCAGGTCGGCGACGGCATTGCGCGGGTGTACGGCCTTGACAAGGCGGTCTACGGCGAACTCGTCAGTTTTCCCCATTCGATCCACGGCATGGTGCTGAATCTTGAAAACGACAGTGTCGGCTGCATCCTGCTCGGCGACGCGGTCACGATCAAGGAGGGCGACGAAGTAAGCCGTACCGGCCGCGTCATGGCGGTGCCGGTGGGCGAAGAGCTTCTCGGCAGGGTGGTCAACCCGCTCGGTGAACCGATTGACGGCAAGGGCGAGATAAAGACCAAAAAGACGCGGCCGGTCGAGGTGATCGCGCCGGGCGTTATGGAACGCCAGCCGGTCAAGGAGCCGTTGCAGACCGGCATCAAGGCGATCGATTCCATGATTCCGATCGGACGGGGCCAGCGTGAGCTCATCATCGGCGACCGCCAGATCGGGAAGACCGCCATCGTGGTTGATACGATCATCAACCAGAAGAACGAGGCGCGGCGTCCCCTCTGCATTTATGTCGCCGTCGGACAGAAGCAGTCGACCGTGGCGCAGATCGTCGACACCTTCGCCCGTCACGGCGCCCTGGACTATACCATCGTCGTTTCGTCAACGGCGAGCGATCCGGCCCCGCTCCAGTACATCGCCCCGTACGCCGGTTGCGCCATGGGGGAAGAGTTCATGTGGAACGGCAGGGACGTGCTGGTCATTTACGACGACCTCACCCGCCACGCGCAGGCGTACCGCCAGCTTTCGCTTCTTCTGCGCCGGCCGCCGGGCCGCGAAGCGTATCCGGGAGACGTCTTTTATCTCCATTCGCGCCTGCTTGAACGCGCCTGTAAACTGTCGGAGAAAAACGGCGGCGGATCGCTTACCGCGCTGCCGATCATCGAAACCCAGGCGGGCGATATTTCCGCCTACATCCCGACCAATGTTATTTCCATCACCGACGGCCAGATTTTTCTCGAACGGGGCCTGTTTTTTTCGGGTATCAGGCCGGCCATCAACAGCGGTCTTTCGGTATCGCGCGTGGGGGGCAAGGCGCAGATCAAGGGCATGCGGCAGGTTGCCGGGCGCCTCCGCCTCGATCTCGCACAGTACCGCGAGCTGGCGGCCTTCGCCCAATTCTCTTCCGAGCTCGACGCTCATTCCCAGGCGCAGCTATCGCGCGGCGAGCGGCTTACCGAACTCCTCAAGCAGGACCTTTTCAGGCCGCTGCCGGTCGAAATGCAGATCGCGATCATCTACGCGGGCGTCAATGGGTATCTCGATGACGTGCCGATCGAAGGGATCCGTTCCTGGGAGGAGTCGTATAGGGCGTTTATCACCGAGCATCACGCCTCACTGCTCGCCGACATCAAGGAAAAAAAACAGATTGACGATTCGATCACGACCCGCCTTGGCGATGCGATCAAGGCGTTCAAGAGCAAGGAATAACCGGGAAAGAACCAGATGCCCTCATTGGCTGAACTGCGGAAAAAAATCAAGGGGATCTCCTCGACGAGGCAGATCACCAAGGCCATGAAGATGGTGGCCGGGGCACGGTTCGGCCGCGCCGGCAGACAGCGCAACGATGCCCGTTACTATGAGGCGGAGCTGGAAAAGGTGCTCTTCGCCTTTTTGTCCCTGGCGGGGACGCCGCGTCAGCGGATCGGACGTTTCTATGTTCTTCCCGGGACGAAGCAGGATGCGGCGCCTGACGGAAAGGTGGGACTTTTCGTGATCGCGGGCGACAAGGGTCTGTGCGGTGATTTCAACAACGCCGTCATGCGCGAGGCGGACAACGTGCTTAAAAAGCACGGCGAACGGGTTACCGCCCTTTTCGTTGTCGGACGCAAGGCGGTCGATCATTACAGGAACGGTCAGATCGAACAGAAGCGCGAGTATATGCAGTTTTTCAACCGGTTCGATTTCGGCATGGCCGACAAGATCGGACAGGAGCTGTTCAAGGTGTATCAGGAGCAGGAGCTGAGCGAACTCATCGTGGTGAACAGCCACTTCAAATCCATGATCAAGCAGCAGGTCACGACACTGCGTCTTCTGCCGATCGAAGCACTACCGCCGGCCGGAAACGCCCATCGCGGCATGATCTATGAGCCGGAAGAGGAGGTGGAGGTTTTGTCAACGCTTGTTCCCATGTACCTCAAGGCGAAGATGTATGCCTTGCTGCGCGATTCATTCGCCGCGGAACTCGCCGCACGCATGCGGGCCATGGATAACGCCACGCGCAACGCGGGCGGGCTCATCGATTCGATAACGCTTGAAATGAACAAGGTCCGACAGGCAGTCATAACTCGGGAGTTAGCAGAAATCATCGCAACCAACGAGGTGGTAAAATAATGGCCACAGGAAAGATTACCCAGATTTTCGGTCAGGTCGTCGACGTGGAGTTTCCGCAGAACGAGATCCCGGCGATATACGACGCACTCACGGTTTCCAAGGAATCCGGCGCCGGGGGAGACGGACAGGCGTCGATCATTCTCGAAGTCATGCAGCATCTCGGCGGCAATACCGTCCGCACCATCGTGCTCGGCCCGCCCGAAGGCCTTTCGCGCGGCATCCCGGTGGAGGCAACGGGCAAACCCATCAGCGTGCCGGTCGGCAAGCCCTGTCTCGGGCGTCTGCTCGATTATGCCGGACGCGGCATCGACTACAAGGGGGATGTCGTATCCGAAACCTGGCTCCCGATCCACCGCGAACCGCCGTCGTTTCTCGACCAGGAGACCTCTCAGCAGGTGTTCGAGACCGGCATCAAGGTCATCGATCTGCTTGCACCCTTCAAGAAGGGCGGGAAGATCGGTCTCTTTGGCGGCGCGGGAGTGGGAAAGACCGTCGTCATCATGGAGCTCATTCATAACGTTGCCATGCATCATGGCGGCGTATCGGTATTCTGCGGCGTGGGCGAACGCACCCGCGAAGGGAATGACCTTTACCTTGAAATGACCGAATCAAAGGTGATCGACAAGGCCGTGCTCGTTTTCGGACAGATGAACGAGCCTCCGGGATCGCGCCTCCGCGTCGCGCTCACCGGCCTCACCCAGGCGGAATATTTCCGCGATACCGAGGGACAGGACGTCTTGCTGTTCGTCGACAACATTTTCCGTTACGTGCTCGCGGGCGCCGAAGTGTCGGCGCTTCTCGGTCGGCTGCCGTCGGCCGTGGGATACCAGCCTACCCTGGGCACCGAAATGGGCGAGCTCCAGGAACGTATCGTTTCCACCCGGAACGGGTCGATCACCAGCGTGCAGGCGATCTATGTGCCGGCGGACGACATCACCGACCCGG
>JAFGOU010000270.1 GCA_016926315.1 Chitinispirillaceae bacterium | reverse complement strand
TGCCGGATAACGGCTTTACCGTTGCGCACGAGAAGCGACGAGGCGAATAGAA
The DNA here is from genome assembly GCA_016926315.1 of Chitinispirillaceae bacterium. The sequence continues at coordinate 8,392 of JAFGOU010000270.1, read as the reverse complement.
TTGATGCGCGAATCGCCGACGACTCCCTGACCGGCAGCTCGGACGAAACGAGCTTTTTGGTGTTGATGACAACGCTCCCGTCCCTGAGCGGTGAAACATCCGCCCCCAGCATCCCGGCAATGGCAAGCATGGTGGCAACGTCGCCGATTTCAGGCACATTTGAAAACGTCACCGGACCGGAAGCGAGAAGCGACGCTGCCACCAGTGGAAGCGCTTCGTTTTTATTCCCGGTGACGCGAATGACGCCTTTGAGATTCCTTTTTCCCTCTACGATAAACCCGCTCATTACTGCCCTCGTTCTGTGCGTACCACCGTTGCGGTATGCCTTGCCCGCAGCGGTTATTCAGGGTAATAAGATACTTGGAGGCGCGCGCTGCTGGCAATCCATTCATGCGGCAACGCGAAACCATTTCCGGTTCAGGCAAAAAAACAACGCCTTTCCGGATATTTATGCTATATTAATGATAACTGGCGCGATGGTGCAACGACAATAATATCCGGTTCGGTCCGTAGTTATATTTCAGTACGTTCTTTTACACCTTTGCCCTGCCTGTGTCGTTCGTTATTTCTTGACTAACACCACTACACAGGGAGTTCTATTTTGAGTGGCAAGAGCATGCCGTTCTAGTATATAGTCAACGGATTTCGACCCATTCAAGGGGACACCCAGCCTTCTTCAAAAAGAGGGTTCAAGAAATAATGTACAGGCAGGGCATTTTTTTCTCCGCCGTTACGTTCCGCATTTTTTTCTTTTTGGAGCCAGTTGCGCTCCCAATGCCGCAAAAACAATATTGAAACCATGCGCTGTCCACCGGTTTCAGGCGTTTTCCGACCGAACAACCGTTTTTCCCCCATCCTGTCCACTCCGTTCATGCTTATCGCCGGAGCGCTCTTCCTGCTGGGATGCGACGCGCCTCCCGAGGAAAAAATGCCCCTGACCCTGACCGCCCGTCTGGTTGAAGAAAACGGCGTTTGTAACCTTGTCGTGCGAAACGATTCCAAGGGGGAACTGACCGTCTGCAAACGAAACTTTTATGACGCGGTCTCCTGCCTCGACGTCAGGCGGTTTCCGGACACCGCCGAGTTCGGCACGGAACAGGTGTTCGGCAGAAACGCGCTTCCCGCAAAACGGGAGATTATCACGCTGGATGATTATTGCAGGCTGGCCCCGGGCCAGGAGGCCAGGGTACCGCTCGATCTTCGCCCGATTGCCGCTCACTGCAGGCTCGGCGATACCGTATATTTAGCGGCGTTTTATAAAAATATCGATCCGGCGCTCTGCTCCAGAGTCCAGGTCCACGGCCTCGACAAGGCGGTTCAGGATTACTGCAGGCTCCTGCACGTGATCCCGACCCTGGACAACCATTACTGGTCGGGTGAGATCAGGACGCCCTACCTTCCGGTAAACCTCTGCAAGTACGCGCCGAAAAAATCTGCCGTACAACGGCGTTCCTCGAAAGCCAGGGTGATACGAAGAAGCAAAACACATCCGCTCGATCGTCCGGTATTCTAAGGGATCACTGACCAGGGTACTTTAGTGTCTGTCCGAAAACGCTCACTGTCACGAAGTCGTCATACCGGCCTGCCTTCGCCGTAGCGGCTTCGCGCAGGCAGGCCGGTATGACGTCACAAAGAGGACTTTTCGGACGAGCACTATTTTCCGCCCATCGCGGCGGACTGATTGAGTCGCTGTACCCGTTCGGCGAGAAGCCGCGCAAGGAAAAGCGCATAATGAGGTTTTTTCTTGATCGACCTGACAAACTCTTTTTTCGTGATCTTGATGAGCTTGCCGCGGCTCGCCGCCCGGACGGTGGCGCTGCGCCGGTCGTTCAGCAGAAACGACATCTCCCCCATGAAGATATCGTCGGCTGAAAGCGTCGACACCTTTTTATCGTTGACAATAATCTCGTATAAGCCCTTGACGATGAAATAAAGAAAATTCGATGGATCCCCCTGGTTGATCACGATATCGCCGGGCCCTACTTCAATCGGTTCGATATGGCTGAACAACGCAGGGGTAATGGCGCCCCCCTCCTTTTCATAGGCGATCTCCAGCGTGACTTCGTTGCCCTTTTCGTTAAATGCCACCTTCTGGACGGTTTCCCGTGTTATAATGATGCCGCGCCCGTGCAGGCGCAACACGTCCCGTTCCGGAATGCTTTCGAGCATCGCCCGCCAGTCAAACCCGTCGCCCTCGTCGGTTATCACAAACCGTCCGTGTTCCGGTAAAAACGTGTAATCGAACGTCACCGTCTTCCGCGCAATGTCAGGGTCTTTGCATTTCTCTTCGATCAGGTCGGTCATGCACCTGCCCCTTTCGAGAAAAACACTCTTTTCGTCGTAGGTGATGCCGCAGTTGCCGTGCTCGATCGCATTGATGAGCATCTCATACAGGGCGAGGTGAAAAAAGTATTTCTTATCCACCGTCAATTTATTGGAATTGTACATGAAATTGCAGATCAGGTTGGCATAGCAGCTCGCTTCAAAGACATTGTTCCTGATTTTGAACGATCCCGACAGCGATCCCACGATGTCCTGGCCGATACCCCGCTGGAACAGTATTCTGCGGTTGTTGTGGATAATGTCAAGTATGCTCGGAAGCTGCTTTTCCAGGTCGTCAAAGGTCAGCGACACCAGTATGTTGGCGCCTTTGATCGAATTGATCTCCTCCACGGTCTTGTAATCCCTGCACATGGCGATTATTCCGCCATGAAGAAGCCAGGGGTCGTTGAGAATGGTCTGGAGAAGCTGTTTTGCGTTGATCCTGGTGTCGGAAAAATTGATAAAAATAAGCTCGGGCATGTCGGTGGTCAGGAACTCCTCCGCCGCCTTCGTGTTTGTCAGATGAAGGAGGCGGTACAGGTCCTGCATGCTCGAGACCCTGACAATCGTCTTCAAGCGGTCAAACAGCCGGGTACTGGTCGAAATAAGAGGAATGGTATACATAGTTTAAGGATGATGAGGCCCCGGTGCCGCCCACGTGCCCTTCCCGAGCCCGCGGAAAACCGGAGGGGGACTATCCATACACTGAACATTGTAAAATACCGCCGTTTGAAACGCAATCATTTGTTTTCCCTCGCCGCGGGCGTCACAAAGTATGGATATGGCCCGTACCGGATTGTATTTTAAAAGCTTCCTTATTTCCTTTTTTACTCGTCGAACACAACACCTTACAACGCCAGCGGGGCATGAATATCATGAACTTTTTAAAGGACCACTCCAAAACCAACCTTCTCATGGCCTATCTCGTGTTTGCCATCTCCCTGACCGTCTACTGGCTTACCATGGCGCCGTCCATCTGTTTGTGGGACTGCGGCGAAAACCTTGCCGCGTCCGCGTGCCTCGGCCTTCCCCACCCGCCCGGAACCCCGCTGCTCATCCTGTTCAACCGGGCGTGGCTGGTGCTCACCTCCTTTTTTCACGACATCGGCTACAGTTTCAACCTCATCGCCATTTTCAGCAGCGCCGTGACCGTGCTGTTCATCTACCTGATAATCGCCCGCGGCATGGTCTACCTCATTGGCGAACCCGACACCCTGTGGAAACGGCTGGCCATCTACTGCGGCGGATTTGTCGGCGCTCTCTTCTGCGCCTTCGGCAAGACTTTCTGGTTCGCGGCGCTCGAAAGTTCCCAGCAGTCCAATATCACCAATATCAACGTCGTGATCACCATCTGGCTCGCGCTGGTGTGGGCGCAATCGAAAAGCGGCAACCGCGACCGCCTGCTGCTCCTCATGAGCTATATCATTTTCATGGGTATCGGCATCCGCATGATCTCCTCGCTCGCCATGCCCGTGATGTTCGCCTTTGTTATCTTCGTTGATCCGGAAAAACGAAAAGACTGGCGGTTCTGGGCCGCCTCGATCGCGCTGGGACTGGTGATGTACAACCTTTCCATGTTCCTGGTCGTCGTACCGATCGCCGCGCTGTTCTTTCTGATCATGATGATGACCGAACGTAAAAACAGCAGAAACTGGCAGTTCTGCTTCTGGTTCGTGCTTCTGGCCATCATCGGGTTCTCAAGCCATATCTACCTTCCGGTCCGTTCGGCTTTGAACCCGATTATCGACGAAGGCCACCCGGTCATTAAAAGCTCGCCTGAATTCCCCTATTTTTCCCTCAAGGCGGTCCAGGAGGTGCTCGACCGGAAACAGTACGGCAACGAAAGCATGGTATCCCGCTCCTTGTGGCGCCGCGGGGAGTTTTCAAAACAGTTCGGCATCGACGGCCACATGGGATTCGGCGGTTTCCACCTGCTGCAGTTTTTCCATTTCGACACGCAGGACCAGGAAAAAAACTTTATTGACGGGTCGGCCGCCGGGTATGGCAAGCTGCTGATCTACCTCATTCCCACCCTTTTTGTCCTGTTCGGTTTTTATCTTGTCTATAAGCGCTGCAAAAAGCTGTCAACCCTGCTTATCCTCATCACCCTGCTAACGACGCTCGGCATGGTCTGGTACATGAATTTCGCCGATGGGACCCGGCCCGACAGCCGGTTCGAATACACAAGCTGGGAAAAAAACGGCAAACAGGGGCCCATGCCCACCATCTACCGCGAAGTCCGCGTCCGGGACTATTTCTTCAGCACCGGGTTCATGTTTTTCAGCATGTGGATCGGCTTGACCGCCGGGCTTGTTCTCTTCCTTCTTTTCAGCGACAAGAACCGCACCACGCGAACGGTTGCCGCACCGCTGGCCCTTATACTTTTCATGCTGTCGCCCGCGTTGCCGCTCACCCAGAATTACGCGATCAGGGACCGTTCCGACAACTGGTCTCCCTTCGAATACGCGTATAACCTGCTCATGTCATGCGAAAAAGACGGCATCCTGTTCACCAATGGCGACAACGACACTTTTCCGATCTGGGCCATTCAGGAGGCGTATGGCGTCCGCAGGGACGTGCGTCTGGTCAATCTGAGCCTGGTCAATACCGAATGGTTTATCAAACAGCTTAAAAAACTCGAGCCAAAGGTGCCGATCTCCTTTTCCGAGACTGAAATCGACGGCCTCCAACCCCAGTACAACCCCTTCGAGCAGCCGACCCGTTTCAAACTGACCGGCGCGGGCATTGAGGTGACGATTCCCGGGCGGGAAAAACAGCAGGTCATGCGCGTCCAGGATAAAATGGTTCTCAATATCGTCGACGCGACCCGATGGACCAAGCCGATCTATTTCGCGACTTCGGTTTCTCCCGACAATTTCATGGGTCTCGATCCCTACCTTCAGATGCAGGGGCTGGTCTACCGGCTTTTCCCCGAGCCGCTGCCCGAACCGCTGAGGATCGATACCGACCGCATGGCCTATCTGATCGACAGCGTGTACAAATTCAGGACCTATCCGGCCCGCGTGACCGACAAGGACGAACCGTACATCGGCATTGCCACCGACTATGCCGTCTGTTTCCTCTGGTACGCCATGCATCTGCGCGACAACATGGAAGCCATTGAAGCGGCGATCAACACGGCGAAAAACCCTGCAGCGACCGGCAAAAAACCGGCCGTTGCCGACACCGCGGCGATCGCCCGTATGCAGCAGGACCTGCGCTCGCTTTTCAGTGACGCCGTGGACAAGCTCGACCGGTGCATAACGTTCATTTCCTGGAACAACCAGCCGATCGTACTTCGCCACCAGATCATCATGAAATTCGGCGAGCCGTCAATGGCCGAGGAACGGTTGCGAAAACTGATCGCCACCGACCCGTCGAACTCGCAGCTCCGCGAAATGCTCGCCCAGGCGCTCCAGGCACAGGGAAAAGAAAAGGAACTGCAGGACATCATGCAACAGGGTTCGCCGCAACCGCTGCCCAAAAGCTGACCCGGCTCTTCCCCGGGGTCTCAGCCTCGATCATCGTTACCCATGGTCCGCGCCTGGGCAATGGGCATGGACTATTCCGACAGCCATTGCCTCCCGCGTACAGGATGGGTCACGCCTGCGGGTACTTTCGGCGCCAGCCCGAGCATCACCCCTGCCAACTCGCTGAGCTTGTCCTGCGTTTTCTTCAGATGCGATATTAAAAAGGTGATCGATTCGATTGAAACCGACGCCGTCCTCGTGTTGTCCTTTCTCAGGAGTGCGAATTGCCGGATGAGCCCTTCAGGGGAAGCGGCCATGCGGGATCGGTTACGGCCCCGATTTTCACGGCATAACTGGTTCGCGCCTCGATGTCGGCATCGGTCACGATATGGATATCCAGGAGCCCATCGGTGGTATAGCCGGTACGCAGGTAATTCTGTTCCGAAAGGCTCAAGCTCCAGCCATCCAGCCAGAGCAGCAACTCCTTTTGTTGCTGTGGTGTGCCCCGGAAATGGATAAGCAGATCGATATCGCTTCCCGGTCCGGCGGTGGCATTGGCCGTGGATCCGAGAAGGTAGAGGGCGTTCACGCCGAATTGTCCTGGCGTGAGGTGGAGGGCGAGCTGTTCAGCCATCCGAAGGCGCCATCGCCAGAAATCTTCGGATTGCGGTTCAACAGGCCTGACCGAAACAATGGGTTCCTCGCTGACGGCAGCGGGTTCAGTGAAATAGCCGATGGCTTCGCACAACTCGGCATTCATCAGTATCTTCAGAATTTTTCCCTCCATGTTGCGCGGCACGTCTATCACGCGCAATACCGTATCAAGGTGGGAGTAGTCCGGCAACAATGCCGGCAGCATATTGCGCGAACTATTCAGAAAAAAATCATTGAAAACGACCTTTTTCTCATCCGGGTAGAGCGGAATATACCGAATCCCGGCTTCAACCATGTCCTGAAAAAAATGCGTGCCGAAAGAAAGTTCCGGCTCGTAGGAACCTCTTTTCAAAGCGATCTCGATCAGTACGGCCGTGTTGCAGATATCCGAATAGGTAACCTGGACGCCCTGTTTGATATCGCCCCGACTGCCCCAGCGTCCCGGTCCCATCAGAATGAAACGGCGTTTCGGCAGGACGGCGTTAAGCCGGCTGACGGCACGGCCGATATCCACCAGTGCTTCATGATTCATCTGTTCGGCATAGCGTTGCGGTGATACGTAGACAATATGCGAAATGTCGGGGATACGGCCGTTTGAAATGAAGCGGTTCGCCGTAAAGAGCGTTTCCCGGTCGGGAATATCCCGTTGTATGGCGCTGGGCAACACGTTGCTTTCGGTATACTGCGGACGGCACTGGAGCAGGAAAAGGGATTCACCGTCGGAGGCGAATTCTATATCCACCGGCGTCTCCATACCCCCCTGCAGGGTCAGAAGGATCGCACGCATCTGTTTGACAAAATCAGTGTCATTGATGAGGCCGTCAAAGGTAACGATCAGCTCATCGCGGGTCACGTCAAGTTCGAGCGCGGAAGGCTGCCGGATCTGCCCGTCCCGATACACGGACACCAGTCGACGCAGGCTGGATATTTCGTTGCCGTGCTCGCGCAGAAGGCGGTCAAGGCGGACCGTTTCGAACGACCCGGTTTCCAGATTGATCACATCGACCTGGGAAGGCGAGTAGTGACGCACCTCATCAGGGCTGGCGTTTACCCGCAATGCAGGTTGCCCCGGGGAGAACAGCACCGGATAATCATTGCTGACGCGGTCGACCGCCCGCGTACCGAGGCCGGGCACCAGCCGTACCAGTCCGTCATCACGCTTAAGCCTCGGCGACCAGCGAAATTCATTGCTGCTGAAAGCGACCCCGGCGTAAACCGGCATAAGATAGGGTCCGATTCTGGTCCCGACGACCTCCTGGATCATGATCCCCATCTCTTCGTGGAAATCAAGGAGCCCGTGTTCGGAGCGGTACAGGATCGGGTCGGGCCCGAAGACCGAGGCATAAATCTCTGCGATTGCGTCGTGCAACGCCTCAAGACGCTCGTGCCGGCTCCCCTGATTGGGCAGGAAAAGACTTTTATACTTTCCGGAAAAAGCCGTGCCGGTACGGTCTTCGAGCAGGCTTGAGCTTCGTACGATGATCGGCCGGTCGCCGAAATCATCCAGCGCCAGTGAAAGCCCTCTCGAAAGGTAGGCCGGAAAGCGGGCATGCTTGAAGAGCTGGATGATGTTGGGGTATTCGAAACGGACCTGCTCGAGGTCCTTGTATTTCAGTTCATGCACATCTTCAAGTTCGTTATAACGCAGAAATTCAGTGAGGCAGTCGGCGGTCAGGTACCATGTCTTCGGCGTTTTTATCCCGCGAAAAAGCCCTTCCCTGTCCATGGCCCGAAGCAGGATATGCCAGGCGAAAAAAAGGCCCGTGCTTTTTCCCCCGAGGCGGCCGTTACTGTCGGTCGGAAAGATGATGCGGGTCACCAGGTCGAAAAAATCGGGTACTTCCAGGAAACGTTTTGCGATGTTGATAAAGGTGACGTCGTCCGAGAAAAACCGCCGGATCAGTGATACCCTCAACCGTTTTTCCGTAGGTTGCTCAAGCGCTGCC
>JAFGOU010000269.1 GCA_016926315.1 Chitinispirillaceae bacterium | reverse complement strand
TCCTTGTTAAGTTTTAAGCAACTTTAACATGTCACGTGGCCGGCCAACTTGTCAACTTTTCTGAAATCCTATGGGATGGTAGTGTAATTAATGGTATATTATTTATTAGAATAACTATTGGTTCCCAATTTGAGCGTTTCAAACTGATGATAGAAAATAAGGTTTATAGACGTCACTATTTTTAAGAAGGGCACATTATGAAACGGCTTTTTGTCGCGCTGATTTTGGGCACATTCGTTCTTTCATACGCGCAGAACAATCCCAAAATGCTGCTCTTCATGAGGGATACCGGACCGGATGCGGGTGATCTGGAATATATGATTGAGAGGGAAGTAAACGTCATGATTGCAGCACTGGAAAAGTCCGGTTTTACGGTGGTGATCGCCACGCTTGACGGCAAGGATGTTACTGCGGGAGCACAGACCCTGAAGTGCGATCTCAAGCTGACGAAGGATATAAAAATAGACGATTATGCCGGATTTATGTTTCCCTGCCTGTCCGCGCCGTCCTATCCGGCGCCGCCGTATGTATCTCCGGAAGCGGAAGCTCTGGCTAAAAACGCCGTGGCCGCAGACAAGCCGGTTGCCGCGCAGGTCGGGTCGGTCTGGACTCTGGCAAAAGCGGGCGTGTTGAAGGGAAAAAAATATGCCTATACCATTAACGATCGACACTCTTATTTTAGTGGAGGAATCTGGTCCGGGGACGGCGTTGTAAGGGACGGACTTGTCATGACATCCGGCATCTGCCCCTGGGTGGAACTGAAGATGGGCGGGAAAGAACACTCGGAGGAGCTTGCACTTGCCCTTGCCAAGGCAATGCAGGAAGGAATTGCCACGGAGGTCATTTCCGTAAAAATGCCTATTGTACATTCATTCAGCCAATTAAGGGTTAAGCTGTTCACTCTTGCGGGGGAACTCATTTACCGTGATGTGGTTACAACAAAGGTTGTAACCAAGCACATTTCTACAAAAGGCCTCCCCAACGGAGCATATATACTTAAAATTACCGACGGGAAAGAGATCAACCTCTCTTCGATGCACATAGTGACGAGATAATCCTGATTTCCGCAGCACGGTATCTTACATCAACGGTCCTCATACTGGGGACCGTTTCCTTCCTCAATGCCCAGGAGGTCACCCTCAGCGGGAGCGTGCGCAATTCCTGGAACAAACCTGTCGCCGGCGCTTTAAAATCCGTATGCGCACCGCCCGATACAGTAAAAACACCCCCACTCCCACAACAATCCCCGCAATTGCTCCGGCAGCCACATCCGCCGGATAGTGCAGGCCCACATAGATGCGTGAGAATCCGATAAAACAGGCGAAGAGCGCATACACCCATGTCCATCGGGGATAGAAACAGGCGAAGAGCGTTGCCTGGGCGAAGATGTTGACCGCGTGCACCGACGGGAACGAAAGCGTGTGCCGCATTCCCCCAAGAAAACGGCCCCCCGCCACAAACAGTTCCGGATGACAGGGACGATGCCTGCCGAACAGGGGTTTAAGGACGCGGGCGGCGAGCGGGTCGGTTATCGCGACGGCGGCAATCGCACACCCGAGCACGACGAGGGCCTCCTTGCGTTTTTTGAAAATGAAAAGCACCGCCGCGATGATGCCCGGAATGATCCAGAATTTCGCTTCGGTGCCGACGGTAAATATGCGATCGAACCAGGGATTGGCGATCGAGGCATTGAGCAGCAGGAAAAGCGCCCGGTCGAGTGAAAGAAGGTGTTCGTAAAGCGACACGGCTGCCTACTCCTTTGGCGGGCCTGCGGAACACCGGCCCGTGTTGTACCATATCAGCCGTGCGTTGATGGCGCCGAATCTGATCTTCGACCGGACGGCGACCGGCAGCCGGCGCCGGTCGTCGGAAAACCAGATCTCAAGTTTGTCCCTTTTATTAAACGCACGTCCTTCGCCCACCAACCGGGGGGTCAGAAGGATACAGGGAAAGGTACCTGCATCCACCTCCTTTGGTTTCGATGCTTTCACTGAAAAAAACATCGAATGGACCTTCGAATGGATAAAAAGCCGTTCGGAAAAAGTATCGCCGGGCGTCAGTGTACGGTTCGACCGGACCGTATAGAGCACCGACAGGTAATCATGAACAAACGGCGGCGATTCCTTCGTTTCAAATTTCTTCCTCGATTGAACGTGCACTTTTCCGCCGACATGGTCGAAAAGGATATATTCGTTCGCTTTGTACCGCCTTCCCTCGCGCAGGTGCTGCTCGAAAAAAAGCGGGTAAAGTCCCCGGGCGTCGATCGTTGAAATCACATAATCGCGCATGCGGTAAAAAGCGCTCACGAAATTGTTGGAAAGCGCCTTCCCGCCGATTTCTATGGTGCCGCGGGACGAGTCGTACAGGGTCGATATCACCACATATCCGGCATTAAAAGGCCCCCACCCTACTTTGTAGACCAGCGTCTCGGGAACGCAGAATGTCTCTTCAGTTACTACACGAAGCGGCTGCTGCGGCAACGGAACCTTATGGACTTCTCTGATCGAATCGATGAACGTACTGCTGAACGGGAAGCTGTCGACCTGCATTGCCGCCTCTTCCCAGCGAATCTCCTGCTCCGCGGTATCGGCAGGCGCCGGTCGTACCGGCGGAGCGAGCGCCGCCACCATCAGCCCTCCGGAAATCATCCCCGCCGCCGGGCATCGCATGGGAAACCAGCCTTTGGAAAGCACCCGCCGCCTCATTGTCCGCACAACGTCATACGGATGCGTATTCACTATCAGTCAACTTATTGTATCGCATCTCGATCGGCCTTGACCATGATTTCAACCAGCCTGTCGAACCCGACGTCCGGTTTCCAGCCGAGCCGCTCCTTCGCTTTGCGCGCATCACCTTGAAGCTGCTCGACCTCCGCGGGGCGATAATGGCGCGAATCGATCCGGATGACGGTCTTCCCTGTTGTAGTCTCTACCCCCGTTTCGTCAACGCCGCGTCCCCTCCAGCCGATTTTCATATCGAGCATCGAAAAAGCCTTTTCAACGAATTCGCGTACGCTGTGCATTTCGCCGGTGGCGATCACGTAATCATCGGGACGCTCCTGCTGAAGCATCATCCACATCGCACGGACATAATCGGGCGCATACCCCCAGTCGCGCCGGGCATCGAGGTTACCCAGGTACACACACTCCTTTTTCCCTGCATGGATCTCCGCTGCGCCGATGGTGATTTTCCTGGTCACGAAATTTTCTCCCCGCCGCGGGGATTCATGGTTGAAAAGAATGCCGTTCGAAGCGTGGAGCTGGTACGCTTCACGATAATTGATAACGATCCAGTACGCGTAGAGTTTCGCTATGGCGTAGGGTGAGCGCGGATGAAAAGGCGTGGCTTCGTTTTGCGGCGCTTCCCGGACCTTCCCGTAAAGCTCAGATGTTGACGCCTGATAAAACCTGCACCGCAATCCGGTCTCACGTATGGCGTCGAGGAGGCGCAGCGTGCCCAACGCATCGACATCCGCCGTATATTCCGGCACCTCAAACGAGACCCGGACATGCGACTGGGCCGCCAGATTGTAAATCTCGTCGGGCCCGACACGTTCGAGGATTCTGTTGATATTGCTGCTGTCGGCCATATCGCCGTAATGGAGATAGAGCGGTACGCCTTTTTTTTTCGAATCATTATAAAGCGGATCAATCCGTTCGCGGTTGAAATAGCTGGAACGCCGGATCATCCCGTGGACCTCATACTCCTTGTCAAGCAACAGCTCGGCCAGGTACGATCCGTCCTGGCCGGTGATACCGGTAATCAGCGCTTTTTTCGCCATTAAAACTCCTTTTCGTTCATTCATGTGAATAAATCGGATCATGGGGAAAATACTTTTTTCCACCGCACGAGGCCTTTTTCTTCAGGCATTGCCGCAGCAAAAACGATCACGGTCGCGTATTGTTTGCTTCTTCATCTCCCGTTTGACTTATTGCGCACCTCGGGCTATATTTTCAACTATGCAGCAGCTGCGCCCATTCTTTTCAGAAGCTCCGTCCCCCCCTGAGGAAAAAGAACGACCCGAAAAGCTGCGCGGTCATTTTTTCATTTTTCTTCTGGGTCTTACGATACTTATCGTCTCGTTCTGTGGTACCTGCGGCCTGTGGTTCCTCTACCGGCTCTCCCAGACACTGCCCTCGCTCGGCCAGATGCAGAATATCCAGCAACCCCTGGTTTCCCGTGTTCTGAGCAGGGACGGAGAACTTATTCATGAGTTCAGCATCGAGCGTCGCTATTACGTTACGCTCGATACATTTCCCCTGCAACTGCAGCAGGCGATCATCGCGATCGAAGACCGCCGTTTTTACCATCACTGGGGGATCGATCTGCGCAGGATCGTCGGCGCCGTCATCGTCGATGTCATGCGCGGGCACTACGCCCAGGGCGCCTCGACCATCACCCAGCAGCTCGCACGCAACGTGTATCTTACGGCGCATTCGTCAATTATACGCAAACTCAGGGAGATGCTCACCGCCATCCAGCTTGAGGCATGCTATACGAAAAACGAGATTCTGGAACTCTATATGAACCAGGTCTATCTCGGCGCCGGCACCTACGGATTCGAAGCCGCGAGTCTCTATTATTTCAACAAGCATGCGAGCGAACTCAACCTTAACGAGTGCGCAATACTCGGCGGCCTTATACAGCTTCCCGAACGGTACCGGCCCGATAAACAGGAAAACCTGCCGCGGATGACCGAACGCCGCAATAAGGTGCTCGCCGCCATGCGCACCATGCATTACATCGACAAGACCGCTTATCTCGAGACCGTCGCGGTCCCCGTCGTATCGAATCCGCAACGGAAAGCGGCGGGCAGCGGCTCCTATTTCATGGAAATGGTCAGGAGATACGTTGTGGACAAATACGGCGACGACCTGCTGCTCAACGGCGGATTAACAATCCATACGACGCTCGACCCGGTGGCGCAGGACTCCTCGGAACGCAGTTGCGGACGCCAGATAAAAAGCCTTCAGGAACGGCTCAACCGGCTCTTT
>JAFGOU010000268.1 GCA_016926315.1 Chitinispirillaceae bacterium | reverse complement strand
GGTCGCTCTCCCGTTTTTTAATAAACTCCTGAATGGTGTTTTTCGCGACTGTCAGGCGGTTTTCGGGCTTGAAGTCAAGCGCCTGCATTGATTCCGAGATATCAAGGATCAGCATGATGTCGACGCCCTCAGTGGTCACTTCGGAGGTGCTGCGTCCCATCTGGGGCCGCGCAAGCGCCACGGCCAGTAATCCGAGTCCGAGAAGTTCTAAGAATAACAGCGCATGCCGCGACCTGACGAGAGCGCTTTTCGGCAGGTTTTTAACAATGGAAAGGTCGGAGAACCGTACCGCGGCGCGGGACGTGCGCTCCCGAAAAAAATAAACCAAGATCATTGGCACCCAGAAGATGAGGAGCAGCAGGAAGAGCGGGTCTTTCAGCCTCATGCGCCGCCTCCACCGGATTCTTTACGCTCCTGCGGGACTACACGGTCGCCGGATTGCGCGGCCGGTTCGGACAGCGGTCGCGTTGCCTCGATGAAGCTGCGTGCTTCCGGTCCGAACCGGCCGATCGTTTCCTGGTCAGGGAGATGTTTCGCAAACTTGACCGGATCAGTGGCGCGGAAGAACCACTCCATCGCATTGCGCTGGCTTTTTTCCAGCGGTGAAATGCCGAGCCAGCAGAGCATCTCCTCGGTGGTGAACTCTGCGGCATTGACATTAAAACGGCGTTCGATATACCGCTTGAGTATCTCCGAAAGTTCGAACACATACTCCCTGACCAGCCCCTTGAGCAGGTATTGCTTTGCATCAAGAGCGGCGAGCGATTCAATTGCCTCGTCATAGGGCGGTTTCGGGGGCGGCGGCGGCGGCGGGCGGCGCATTTTTCCCGTGTAATAGCGGATGATGATCGTCGAAGCCAGAACGGACAGCGCGCCAAGAAGCAGCCACAACCAGAGAAGCGGCCGCTTGCCGGTCACCTGCTGTGGCCGAAGGTCCATGATGTCGGCGCTGTCGGAGGTGATAAGCGGCACCACGGTAAGCGGTATGGATTCTGATTTCAGCGTGTCGCGAGCGTCGCCGTTTTCAAGCAGCCAGGAGAGGGCGGGAATGGTGCATGGTTCAGGTTTATACGTGGTAAGGGCATAATCGAATACCGTACTGTCCACCTTGTCCTGCTGGAATTTTCTGCTGTTCCACTCTTTGACCGCAAGCGTACCGAAGGATGATGCGGGATCGGGCGGCACTATGGTCGCGCCCTTGGAACCGATAATGCTGACGGAGAAATGCACACGGTCGCCGACCGACAGCTCACGGGTGGAAACCGAAGAAAAGAGGACCGCGGCGTCCACGGCCCGGAGCGCTCCCGTCGCCACAACAACGGCGGCAGAGAGGCATGTAAGAAATCCTCGCATTATACCTTTCCCCTCGAAGAGCGATATCGAAGGACCTTTATTCCACTAGATATAGTATTTTAGATCATTACTACGATTCAGCCATGCTTTTATTAAACAAGCCAGATAAAATAACCCCGGAGCGCCGGTGTATTCAACCCTGACCTGGATTCTCCGGATTTAAACCATTGTTTCCGCAGGGAATGGCCCATGAAACCAGAACTGGATATCCGTAAAATCTTTATTGAAGACGAAGAACGGCTATCGCCTTTTGCGCGGAAGAGCAGCGAATCCAAAGGACGGCGGTTTCCTATTAAGCGCGACCCGTTCAGGCTCGAGTTTGCCCGCGATGAGACCCGCATCCTCCACTCCCCGCCGTTTCGGAGGCTCAAGCACAAATCGCAGGTGTTCCTCTCCCCGGACAACGACCATATCTGTACGCGGATGGAGCATGTCCTTCATGTGTCGAGCATCGCTTCGGTGATCGGCCGCTGCCTCAAGCTCAATACCGACCTGGTGAACGCAATTGCCAAAGGGCACGACCTCGGGCATCCGCCGTTTGGTCATGCCGGCGAACGGGTGCTCGACGACATCCTTTCAAAGCGGACCATACCCGCCGGGTTCAAGCACGAAATTCATGGCCTGCGGGTGGTCGACCAGCTGACCAACCTCGGTGCCGGTTTGAATCTGACCTACGAGGTTCGTGACGGCATCGTGACTCATTGCGGTGAAAGCTTTGAAAGGGTCGTGGCACCGGACCGAACGCGAAACATATTTGATCTGGAATCGATACAGGACCGAAACTACTATCCGGCAACGCTCGAAGGGTGCCTAGTCCGTCTTGTGGACCGGATTGCCTATCTTGGCAGGGACCTTGAAGACGCAATCAAGGCAGGAATCGTGAAAAAAGGTGATGTGCCTCCGGCAATTGCAAAGAACCTGGGAATTGAGAACGGGCAGATTATCGGTTGCTTCGTGAACGATACCATTGCCAACAGCATGGAAAAAGACACCATTGAGATGAGCGAAGAGGTGTTCGACCACATGAATCTGCTCAAGGAGTTCAACTACGAGCGGATTTACCGGAATCCGGAGGTCGAGCGGAAAAGCCACAAGGCCGGGAGCATCATCGAGCTGCTGTTCGAGGAGATGGAAAAGATCCTTAGAGCGGCAGAGCGCGGCAGAAATACCATATTCGTCCAGGACTTGGTTCGTGATGCGCCGCTCATGGGAGTGTTTTTTCACTTTATCAAAAACACCAACTATACCGATGCGACCCCTGCCTGGCGGATCGTGACCGATTACCTGGCAGGCATGACCGACCTGTTCGCCGAACGCACCTTCGGCCAGCTCTTTTTACCTTCGCCGGTGATTTGAGCACAAGGGTTTGAAACGCGCGGGACATTATGATATAGTAAAAGACGGCGGTATCGGGAAAACGTTCAACAGCCGACGTTCAACTGAAACTTTTTGTATGTCTCACCATCACCGTTCGTCGCGGGAAAAATACCTGCAGGAGCGCCCGGGCATCGTGAAGGAGCTGTGGGACTCCTTCTGGAACGGCCCGTCTACCGCCTGCCCAAAGTGCGGGAGCCTGGCGACCGAGTATTACGATCCCTTTCTGTTCGCCCCGGTACGGACCTTTACCGGCAAGCGCCGCATCAAGTGCACCGCATGCCATTTCATCTGGCGTCCCTCCCGGGGGGGGAAATCGCTCTGGGACCGGTTCAAACCGGTGGTATAGGAGGGTGCCCAGGAAATCAACCCATTGTACCCTCCAACCCCCCACAGCACAATCCATAAGGGTATTTCTTTCATTCCCAGCCATTCCGATAGTATTTTATTGCTTGGTTTCATTTCAGTCCCGACACTGGGAACGCCGGGTATTTTTATCAAAAAGGAAGAAAAAGCCGGTAATCAGCCATGACCACCCGCCTCAATATCCCGATTTATGACGAAAGCAAGATCAAGACGCTCTCCTCGCTTGAGCACATCCGCCTGCGGACCGGTATGTACATCGGCCGTCTTGGTGATGGTTCGAACCCTGATGACGGCATCTACGTGCTTCTCAAGGAGGTCATCGACAACTCGATTGACGAATACATCATGGGGTTCGGCAAGAAGATTGATGTCGCGATTGAAGGTAACAGGGTGTCGGTGCGTGATTACGGCCGCGGCATACCGCTGGGCAAGGTGATCGACTGTGTGTCGACCATCAACACCGGGGCAAAATACAACGACGACGTGTTCCAGTTTTCAGTGGGCCTCAACGGCGTCGGCACCAAGGCGGTCAATGCCTTGTCGAGCCATTTCCGCGTGTGTGCGTTTCGCAACGGTGAATTTTCCGAGGCGGTATTTTCAACGGGATCGCTGAAATCAAAGAAAAAGGGGAAGGCCAAGGAACCCGACGGCACCTTTGTGGAATTCATTCCCGATCCGGAGATTTTCAGCGAATACGCCTTTAATTTTGAATTTGTTGAGAAACGGCTCTGGAACTATGCCTACCTTAACTCCGGGCTCAAACTTATTTTCGGCAAGGAGAGGATCGAATCGAAAAACGGCCTGCTTGACCTCCTGACCGCCGAGGTGGGCGAAAAAATCGTGTATCCGGCCGGCTATTTCCGCGGCAAGCAGATCGAGTGTGCGTTTACCCATACGGGTAATTACGGCGAGACCTATTTCTCTTTTGTCAACGGCCAGCACACGTCGGATGGTGGTACCCACTTGAGCGCGTTCCGCGAAGGGTTTCTCAAGGGGGTCAACGAGTTCTACAAGAAGGACTGGACCGGGGTCGACGTGCGCGAAAGCATCGCGGGCGCGATTGCCATCAAGCTCAAGAACCCGGTGTTCGAGTCGCAGACGAAAAACAAGCTCGGCAACGCCGAAATCCGCGGCTGGATCATTTCCGAAGTCAGGTCCGGCGTGGTCGATTTTCTGCATAAAAACGGGGAGGCCGCAAAACTCCTGGAAACCAAGATCGCCCAGAACGAGAAACTGCGCACCGAACTGAACGCGGTGAAAAAAGAGGCCAAGGAGGCGGCAAAGCGGATCGAGATCAAAATTCCGAATCTCAAGGACTGCAAATACCACCTGCAGGACGGGTCAAAGGGCGAGGAATCCACGATTTTCATCACCGAGGGACAGTCCGCCGGCGGCTCCATTATTTCGGCGCGCGACGTTTACACACAGGCGATTTTTACACTCAAAGGAAAGCCGCAGAACGTGTATGGCCGCAACCGGGCGATAATTTATCAGAACGAGGAGTTGTACGACCTAATGATGGCGCTCGGTATCGAGGAGGATGTCGAGAACCTGCGGTACAACCGTATCGTGCTCGCCACGGACGCGGACGTTGACGGGTTTCATATCCGCAACCTGCTCATGACTTTTTTCCTCACCTATTTCGAAGACCTGGTCGTTGCCGGCCATGTGTTCATCCTTGAGACCCCGCTGTTCCGGGTGCGCAATAAAAAGGAGACCTGTTACTGTTACAGCGAAAAAGAACGCGACAGCGCCACGAAGCGCATCGCCGGTCCTGAGGTGACCCGTTTCAAGGGACTCGGTGAAATCTCGCCTTCGGAATTCGGCCAGTTTATCGGCGATGATATCAGGCTGGTGGAAGTGAACGTAAAGTCGGTCAAGCTCATTCCCGAAACGCTCGAGTTTTACATGGGAAAGAACACGCCCGAGCGGAGGGAGTATATCATGCAGAATCTTGTATAAAACGACAATTAGGTACTGTGTGAGGCAAATATACGCTTTTAGCGTATATTTTGCGAGCTACAGTACCTTATGCCGCGGAGCCATACGATAACCAT
>JAFGOU010000267.1 GCA_016926315.1 Chitinispirillaceae bacterium | reverse complement strand
CGGCACGCGCCCGCCAGGAGATGCTCTCCTCCCGGGCCAAGTCTCTCCATGATGAGCTGCAGTTCGCACGGCCGATCGACCCCTCAAAGGTCGACCCTTCAACGATATGTATCGGAACGACCGCCACCCTCATTCCGAAAGAGGGGAGCGGGGAGCAGAAGGTGACGATATTGGGCCCCTGGGATTCCGACCCGGAAAAGAATGTCTTTTCCTATCAGGCAAGGGTTGCCGAAGGATTGCTGGGAAAAAAAACCGGAGATACGGTGCTTTTTCATGAGAAACACTACGTGATCGGTCCAATCACGGTCTGGGAGGGCGTGGCATCCTGAAACGCCCTTTTTGCCGGAGTAAAGAGTATATTTAGTGTATGTTCAGGAAAGGGAGGTTCCCGTATCATTTCGAGCCATGCGGGAAAAGCATCAGGGCAGGCGGGCGGGAAATCTTTAGTATGAAAATCATCGGGTTACCCTTTCTCCTGCATTTTCCCTGATCCTTCGATGGGGAGCCATACCCCAACCATTTTTCCGGTTCCGCCGGCTGCTATGCTGAAAGAACGGTAATCATGAAACGACAAAACGTATGCATCGCTCCTTTTTCTGTCATCGTATTGTGCATGGTGCTGGTTGCGGGATGCAGGCTGTTACCGGTTACCGAAATGAGTCCTCCCCTTACCCAGCTTGCCATCAGCAATGATGATATTTCAAACTGGAACCCTCAGGAAGAAATGAAGATCTATATCGGCACCCAACTCTTCGCTTTTAACGATGGCGCCGCGCCGCAATATCTTGAAAAAGGCCTGATAAAAACGGGCGTCCAGACTTTC
The DNA here is from genome assembly GCA_016926315.1 of Chitinispirillaceae bacterium. The sequence continues at coordinate 4,465 of JAFGOU010000267.1, read as the reverse complement.
GAAAGTCTCAATAACAACACGGTCAACGCAATGATCATGGATTTCGGCAGTGACAGCAACGCGATAGCAATGTTCCTTGAGAAAAGGACGCAATTCGCCGGGCAGACGATAAAAGACCCGCTCTATCCCGAATCGGTCGCATTCCAGATGATCGTCCTCGGCGGGGTGGATGGGTTTGCTCATTATAAAAATTATTATTTTGAAATCAGCGCGACCGGCTTTTCCGATATGGCGCAGGCGGTGCAGACGTTTGACCTGTTTTACAACCTCTATCGCAAGAAAGTCGATTCCCGCTAACGCGCAGGCACATGGACATCCGACCCTCCTTCCAGTCAACACACGTCAGGCTCCGGGAAATTTCGTCACGGGCTGGGGCGATACGCCTGATGCGTCCATACCACCCATGATGAACCTGGCGCCGCACCCGCGATTTCCAACCTTTTTTTCCGGCCGGAAAAAAATCCTTACCCGCGAATCCGTCGCACTCCTTTCCCTTGCGGCTTTCATTCTGTTCAACACGCTCAAGCTGACCGTGTTCAATCACCTAATCGTGTCGAACCATGGCGAATTGCCGCGCTTAGCCGCAATCATACCGGCGTTTTTCGTCAGGCTTGCGTTCTTTATCTTTTTGTTCACCCTGTTCCTGCGCATTCGATTCCGTTTCCCTCTCGTTGTTCTCTATCTCCTGCAGACGCTGTACGTGACCGTCAACCTGATGTACTATCTTTCCTTTCAGGGCTACCTTCATGTGAGCCAGTATATCGGCCTTTTTTCCGAGGCCTGGGACCTGGTGACCCACTCCGCCCTGCCGTGTGACCTCCGTTCGCTCTTCATCGTGATCGACCTTCCATTTTTAATCGGACTGACCTTTTTCTATCCGCGTTTGCATGCCCTCTGCAGATCGCATCTTTTCAAACCGGTTTTTTACGGCTTCAGCGTGTTCTTCATCGTTTATTTCTACCGCTGGGAAGTTCCCGTTGAATCACCGGCGCGCATGATGAACAACCGCTATTCAAGCGATGTCAGTGTGGTTAAAAAATACGGGCTTTTAACCTTCAACATCGTTGACCTGTTGAATTACCGCGACGTGCATTCGCGTATCAAGCGGCTCAACTACGGCCCGGTTTTCGCGGTTTCCGACACTTCCGGAATCCGCCGCAACCTGCTCATGCTCCAGGTGGAATCGCTCGACGCCCATATCATCAACTGCCGTCACCGCAAACGGCTGGTGACCCCGTTTTTAAACGGACTTTCTAAAGAAAGCATCTTTTTCCCCTACACGCTCAGCTACCATGCCGGCGGATCAACTTCGGACTGCGAGTTTTCGACGCTCAGCAGCGTGGAACCGCTCCACAATTATCCTTCGATCAAACTCAGGAATTACGACTACGCAAACTCTCTTGTCAAGCGCTTCAAGCGCAACGGTTACGAGCCGCTCGCCTTTCACGGCAACCGGGGCACCTATTTCAACCGCTCCTTTGCCTATAAAAAAATCGGGTTCCAGACCTTCTACGACATGTTCGCCATGGGCATTAAGGAAAAAGGGTGGGGCATTCCCGACGATACCGTCTTCACCTTTGCCCTGTCGCGCCTCGAAACACAGAAACAACCGTTCTTTTACTACATCATCACCATGACAAGCCATGAGCCTTTTACCCTGGTAAAAAGGGTCTTTCACGACCACCGATTCGACAATATCAAAGACGGCGCCAAACGCAATTATTACAACTCTATGGCCTATGTCGACCGGGAGCTCAAACGGATCGTCACCAGCGTGCGGGAAAGCCATCCAAATACCGTCATATTCATCTACGGAGACCATACTCCCACGCTGCCAAAATGCAGCTACCAGAAGGCCATGATACGGCACAACGACCGGGTACTCGAGTTTGTCCCGCTTTTCATCCTCACTCCCGACAAAAAAGTCCACTACGAAAAAAAGTACGCGGCATCCTTCCTCGACATCGCCCCCACAGCGCTCGCCGCTTCCGGAATAACCGACTCAATCAGGACCCACGGCCTGAACCTCTTTGATCTGCCGCTCAGAGAAAAGGAGATCCCCTTGCGAGGACAGATCTACAGCAGAAAACAGCTCTACTCGATGGTGGCGAAAAAACGGTAGGAAAGGTCGGTACTCTGGTCGTGAGCCTGACCTCTTATAAAACGCCGGACGTCGTCAAAGATTGTCTTCTTTCAATGCGGCGATATATCCGTCAATTGCTTCCTTGATGTTCATGATCGCCTCTTCCCTGGTGCCGCCCTGGCTGATACATCCGGGCAGGCTCGGACACTCGGCGACACAGAACCCATCTTCACCATGATACAACAGAACTTCTCTCATAAGGACCCCCTGACCCGGTTTCTCCGGAACAAAATAATGATTACCATGATTGTAACTAGTGCTTGTCGGAAACCCCTGAACTTTGACATTCGTCATTCCGGCGAACGCCGGACCGCGAAGCAGCCTGCCATCAAGGTCTTTTCGCATATTGGATACCGGTTTCCACCGGTATGACGTCAGCAGGGGGACTTTTCGGACGGACACTAACCATGAAATAAGACAGATTGCTCATATTTTTCGTCTGACAAATATACCTAAAAAGCGTATATTTGTCAGACAAAGAGCCTACAGGACTACAGGACTTTCAAGACTGCGCTTGAAAGTCCGCGCGCCAATTGCGCGGCACTATGGAACGATATTGATAGCACACCGGACGTTTTATTACGAACGACAATATTTTGTCGTTCAAAACGCCCTAAGTACCTACAGGACTTTCAAGACTGCGCTTGAAAGTCCGCGCGCCAATTGCGCGGCACTATGGAACGATATTGATAGCACACCGGGCGTTTTATTACGAACGACAATATTTTGTCGTTCAAAACGCCCTAGGCACCTTACTTTTTTTACCTCCTTACAACCGAAACGATGATGGTAAATATACCTTTATTTTTCCTGAAATGAAAGCCATTACACCGATATCCCGATACCGGTTTTTCCGCCATGACGGCTGTACGGCACACTGTTTTTTATTTGAAATCCCTCCCCTGAAACGTATTTTTCTCAAGGAGTATCTGTCCGGGGAATGGAGGTTCCCCTGTCATTTCGAGCCCTTCGATAAACTCAGGGTGACAACTCAGGGCAGGCTACGCGAGAAATCTTTTAGTATTACTTTCAACGGGTTACGATTTCTCCATTCAGTAGAAATGACCGTTTTGGAGTTTTCCCGAAAAGCTACTACGTATCGACAACGCACCGAGCCTGCAATCCCGTTCTTCCCCGACCGGAAGGCAGATGAAAGGCTCACAACCCGGGACCGTACGAGACTGCTCACCCGTTCACGATCCACCAACCGCTCCGAGGAGATCCACGCACCATGTCCACAACACATGCATTGAACGAGGTAGTCGCGAAACGGCTGCAGGACGTTTTTACCACCCCCCCCGCGGTCATTGCCCGGGCGCCGGGACGGGTCGAAGTGCTCGGCAACCATACCGATTATAACGAAGGAGTCGTCCTATCGGCGGCCATTGACCGTGAGGTATGGGTCGCAGCGGCGAAATCGCCCGGGCACGAGTGCATGCTGACATCGACGCAATTCACCGATCCGGTCGTGGTTGCGGAGCTGCAGCCGCAGCAGGGCGCCAACGCCTGGGTCAACTACCCGCTCGGCGTCTACCAGGTGCTTAAAGAACGCGGCTATCCGGTATCGCCTTTCATCATGGCGATTCACAGCACGGTTCCGCTTGGCGCGGGCGTTTCCTCGTCCGCCGCGCTTGAGGTCGGTACCGCACTGGCGCTCGGTCGTCTCCATAACCTGACCATCGACCCCACCGAGCTGGCGAAAATCTGCCAGAAGGCGGAAAACGGCTTTGTCGGCGCAAACTGCGGCCTTCTTGACCAGTTCTCCTCCATGTTCGGGAAAGCCGGCCACCTGCTCTTCATCGATTTCCGGTCGCTTGCCCATGAAACCATTGCCATGGCCGGTAGCGACGTGACGCTCGCCATCACCCTGTCCGGCGTTACGCATGCGCTTGTTGCCGGAGAGTACAACAGCAGGCGTCACGAGTGTTCCGAAGCCGCGGCGTTCTTTGCGGCGCGCGACCCCAAGGTGACCATGCTGCGGGACGTGACCATGTCACAGTTGCTTGCGGCAAAGACGGCCCTCGGGTCCCGGTTCTACAAACGGGCGCTGCATGTGGTCGGTGAAGACGAACGGGTGTTTTCGGGCATGGAACTCCTGAAAAGAGGCGATGTCAGTGGGTTTGGCAAACTGCTCTATGAATCGCATGAGAGCTCAACCCATAACTTCGAGAACTCCTGCCCGGAGCTCGATACCCTGGTCGGCATCGCGAAATCGATCGACGGTGTTTACGGCGCACGGCTGACCGGCGGCGGATTTGGCGGCGCCATGCTGACTTTTCTGAAAAACGATGCCAGGCAGAGGTTCGAAGAAACGGTCACGCG
>JAFGOU010000266.1 GCA_016926315.1 Chitinispirillaceae bacterium | reverse complement strand
AGCGGTCGGTTCCCGTAGAGCTGCGCCCCTGGGAGATGTCGGGAGCGGACGGCAGCAGCCGGCACGCATCGATGACCATTCCCTGCGGGTCGGTCAGGTAGAGATCCTCTCCTCCGGAGGCCGACAGCTTGAAGCCGGTGTGCATGAACGACGGCTGGGTCACGAGCTCCATTCCGGAGATCCTGATCGTGACTGAATCGTTGACCTGCGTGGCGGAGAACATGAAACCGGTGATCACGTTCAGGTCGAGGCGTGACTCGCGCGAGATGGTGATATCGTAGCGATCGTTTTCGACTCCCGTACCGATGATGGTGCGCCCGAACGAGAGCCAGTCCTCCAGCCCCAGCTGCAGCAGATGCACTTTCAGTCGCTTTCCCTTGTCAATAGTCGCCGTCATCCGGACCCTGTCGAACGCGCAGTAGTTTTTCGTCTGCAGAAGCTTCATCGATACCTGGGCGGTCTGCCATTTAAGGATGCTGTCGTTGTCGTCGAGATAGAGACGGGCCGAAATGACCCTTGTGCCGTTGACCGTGCCGGATACCGAACCGGAAAAATCGACGGGATGAACGTAACTATTTCCCGGCGGGTTGTTACGGTTGTCGGCCCACGAGGAGATCGCCGTGTTCATAATGTCCACGGCCTCAACGGTTTCTTCTTTACCGGAGGTGATGTCCCTGCCCGATGCACAGATAAGCATATACCCGCCTGGAGCGATGCTGAAAAAGCCGCACTGCCATTTCCGCAGATCGTCACGGTTGTCGGAGAGACCGTATCGAAACAGGTCGACTGTGGTGTCGCCGCGGTTATACAGCTCGATCCAGTCCGGTGTTTCGTAAAACTGGTCGAAAAGGGAGGCCGTATTGGAGACCGCGACTTCGCTTATCACGATATCGCCGGGAACGACGTCGATATCGTCATGGGGATCGACCAGCGGTGCGAACGAACAGCGGGAAAGGAGTGCCGCGGCCATTGCGGGGAAAAAGAGCCTGATTGATTTCGCCATTTTCAGGAACGACTCCTTTGGTGTTTATATTAGTGTTCAGCGCTAATCGGAACGTTTACCGTTCGATACGTTTTTGCGCAACCTTTCCCTTGAGCTTATCCGACTCATATCGTATACTTGAAAATGTTTTAAGGAAAACAAACCATTTTTCGCCTCCGATGACCGCTTCTCCCATGGATAATAAACAGCTTGTCTTGTTTCTTCGCGAACGCGTCGAACTGTTCAGGGAGTTTCCCGGGGACCGGCTCGAGGCGCTGGTAAAAGGCTCCCGTCTTACCACTTTCGAAGGTAATGAAGCGGTCATTGAATTCGGCGAAGAGGGGTGGTTTTTAGGCGTGCTCATTTCAGGTAAGGCCGAGGCGTCGGTAACCGACAATACCGGACGGAAGGTAACGCTTTCCCCGCTCGGCCCCGGGGATATATTCGGCGAAATATCGCTCATGACCGGGAATTTGACAACTGCAAGCATCGTCGGCATAACGCGTTGCAGCGCGCTGCTTATCCCGCAGCAGCTCTTTTCCACCATGCTCGTTACCCAGCCGTCGGCCATCCGGTACCTGTCGCGTTCAATGACCGAGCGCACCACCCAATGGGCTGTCATACACAACCTTGCCGCCGAAGCCCTGCAGAAAAGCGGCGACCCTTATGGACTCAAGCTTAAAACCGAGCATCCGGAAAAACTCCTGGTCATCAACTGCGGCTCCTCGTCGCTTAAATACGCCCTGTTCGACACGGCGAACGAGGCGAACGTGGTGCGCGGCTCCATAGAACGGATCGGCATGGCCGGTACGCGGCATGCCTGCAGGAGCGTTGGCCGGCAAGAAACCTGTCCGATTGCAGAAAAAAGCGGGTACCCCGAAGCGTTCACGGCAATGGTCAACACCCTCGCATCGCGCGAAATCGCCGCGCTCGGCGGCCTGCGGGAGATCGCCGCAATCGGTCACCGTGTAGTCCATGGCGGCGATGCGCTGAACACGCCGATGCTGGTGACGGGCGACGTGCTGGCAGCCATTGAAAAGGCCTCGTCGCTCGCGCCGCTTCATAATCCGGCGAACCTGCTCGGCATTCGGGAGGCGCAGAAGCTTTTTCCGAACATACCCCATGTCGCGGTGTTTGATACCGGTTTCCACCATACCATGCCGCCCTACGCTTACATGTACGGCCTTCCGTATGAGTATTATAAAAAGAAAAAGATCAGGCGCTATGGATTTCACGGGCCGTCGCATCTCTATGTGTCGCTTAAAACCGCCGAGTTTCTCAAGCGACCGTTCTCAAGCCTCGACCTCATCTCGTGCCATCTGGGCAACGGCGCATCGGTCTGCGCCATCGACCACGGCAGGTCGGTTGACTCGAGCATGGGGTTCACGCCGACCCAGGGACTGCTCATGGGCACCCGGAGCGGCGATATCGATCCCGGCATCCTTATCCATCTTATGCGCACCGAAAGCATGACCGTCGATGCGCTGGAAGCCCTCATCAACAAACAAAGCGGTTTTCTTGGAGTATCAGGATTGTCAAGTGATATGCGGGACATAGAAAAAGCGGCGCAGGCGGGCCACCACCGGGCGCTCCTCACGTTCAAGACCTTCTGCTACCAGATCCGCAAATACATCGGCGCCTATGTGGCCGCCATGCAGGGCATCGACGCCGTCATTTTCACCGGCGGGATAGGGCAGGGGAGCGCCGGTGTGCGGAGCCTCGCGTGCCAGGGCCTCAGGTACATGGGCATTGAAATAGACGAGGAGAGGAACCGGCGGACCGGGGACGCCGGCGAGATCACGGACATTT
>JAFGOU010000265.1 GCA_016926315.1 Chitinispirillaceae bacterium | reverse complement strand
GGTAAGGGTTCCCGGGTCGGCGAAGATCCGCGTGGCCGGGGAGGCGATATAATAACCCCCTGATGCGGCGACCGACCCCATGCTGACCGCGACCGGCTTGCCCGTACGACGGTATTTCATTACTTCGGCGTAGATTTCCTGCGACGGCGCCACCGCTCCGCCCGGCGAGTCGATGCGCAGGATGACACCGGCAACTGTTTTGTCAAGTCTCAGCGACTGGAGCTGGCGGACATATTCATCCGATTCCATGATCGTTCCCTTTATCGAAACCAGGCCGAGACGTTTGAGCGACAGGCCGCCCGAGAGTGAACCCCGGTCCCGGTGAAAAAGAAGAACGGTTCCGATGAAGAGGGGCGCCATCAGAATGGCCGCGATGACCCATTTTTGCATGAGATTCATCGGTCCTCCGTGGTGATCACTTTAAGCACCGTACCCGGCTGGAGGATGGCATCGGATGAAAGATTGTTGGACTCATACAGGCGGTCGACGGGAACGCCGAACTGCGCCGCGATGCGCAGGAGTGTGTCTCCGTCCTTGACGGTGTAGAAAACGGTTCCCGGCTGGGCGTTGTCCGGCGAAGGAACGCCGTTTTCGGGTCTTGGCGGAATGAGGAGCGAGTCGCCGATCCGAACGATGGACGCATCGGGGATGCCGTTTGCTTTCATGATTGCGGCAATAGGGATCGCATACAAGCGTGAGATCCGGTAGAGGTTTTCCCCTTTGGCAATGACATGATACCGGGGACCGGGATCAATTATAGGGGAAAAATCGACGGTGGCCGTGTCGGGGAGAGCGGCGGCGGTCGTGTCCCTTGTCGTGGCCGGTTTTTTGCTGCCAGCGGCGGCAAGAGTGGCCGAAGCGGCGGCGGCCCGGGCGCTGTCGGAACTCATGCTGTCGGCGGCGGCAGCGATTGCCGCCGCCGCAGTATCGCCGGCTTTTGAGACGACGAGTTTCTGCCCGATCCTGATGAGGGGGTGGGACACGTCGAGCTTGTTCAGTGCGGAAAGCTCCTGTACCGTTAAACCGTATTTGCGCGAGACGGAAAAAGGAGTGTCGCCGATCTGTACCAGGTGGATTTTGGCGGAGGGCGCGGCAACCGCAACGGCCGTTGCCGCAGGCGTTACCTCCACGGGTCGAGGCCGGCTTACGACAAGCACTCTGCCCGGCCGCAGGATGGTGCGGGCGGTGATCCGGTTCCAGCGGCAAAGCTGTCTGATTGATACGCGGTATTTGCGGGCGATCTTGCCGAGGTTGTCTCCCCGGCGGATACGATGGCGCGTCACCACTCCGGCAAATTCATAATCAGGCAGATCGAGTGTTTTGATATCGGATGCGGGCGGCAGCGTGTACGCCACGTCGGGCCCGAAAATGGTATCGGACAGGGGGATGAAAAGATGATGGCCCGTTGTCAATTTGTCGACGGAGAGCTTGTTTATTGTTTTCAGAACTTCTGGCGTCAGGCTATGGCGTTGCGCGATCATTTCGAGATTGTCGCCCTGTTTGATCCGATAGCGTGACCATTTGACTTTTTTTTCGGGGGGCAGCGTCGCTACGAACGGCTGCCATCGGGTCTTTTTGCCTTCCGGAAGGTAGAGAACCGTCGCGAAGGTATCGGGAGGGGTGCACCAGCGCATGCAATGCGGGTTTAATTTTTTCAGCGTATCGGGATCCATTCCCAGTCCTGCGGCGATGTCGTCAAAGGCGATACATTCGGCAAGATGCACGGTATCGAGCGGCAGAGTGCCGGTCGGCATCGGGGTCACGCCGAAACATTTCGGGTTTTTTGCTATTGTCAAGGCGGCAAGGTAAAAAGGGACATAGTGCTTCGTCTGGTTCGGCAGCCGCTTCAGGTTCCAGAAGTCGTTGGTCTGGTTGCGTTTGAGCGCGCGCGCAAGGCCGTATTCCCCGCAATTATACGCTGCAAGGGCGAGGTGCCAGTCGTTGAAATCGCCGTACAGTTTTCGAAGGTAGGCGATCGCCGCCGCCGTCGAACGCAGGGGGTCGCGCCGCTCGTCGACCCAGAACGTCCGCTTGAGTCCGAAGATTTTTCCGGTGGAAGCGATAAACTGCCATATGCCGGAGGCGTGCTCGTAGGAATAGGCAAGCGGATTGAAGCCGCTCTCGATGAGCGGAAGGTAGGCGAGATCCTGCGGCAGACCGCTTTCGGCGAACATCTGCTTCATAACAGGGAGATAATACGGAGCACGCGTGAACCAGCGGTCAACGGTTTTTTCACGGTTTCTCAAATAGAAATAGAGGGCTCGCTGTACCCGCTGATTCCAGATCATGGGAACGTCGTAGACGATATTTTTCTGGCAAAGCATGATCGCCTGGGCCAGCGATTCCGGCGGCATGATGCTTATGGAATCGATCGAGCGCAGCATCAGCGACTGGAACACGGCCATGGTGATCTCTTCGGGCACGGGGAATGAGTCCGGCATTTTTTCCTTGTACAGAGCGGCGATTTCGTCGATAAAGCGGTTTGAAGGCGCCCATTCTCCGCTCTCTTCAGTGTTATCCATTGCCCCGATCGCCTTGACCGCTTCCTTCAGGCAGGAATCCGCCAGACGAAAATTATTTTCTTCGCAAAATAATTTTGCTTCTTGGATGAGGTCTGCGGGGTCTTCGTACCGTTGTTCTTCAAGAGTGGCGGCCGAATCGGAAAAAGCGCCTTCGGTTCCGGTACTGTCAATTGCGTCTTGGCCGGCAAGACTGCTGTCCGCAGCATGACGGTCAAGCGTGGAAAGTCTGGCGCGTCCCGACGCGCAGTCGGACAGAAGCAGCGTCAAAGCCAACGGCAGCAACGCAATGAGGAAAAAAGAAGATTTGCCGGCGCGCAGGCAGGAAAACCGCAAGATTTGCTCCTTGAACCGGTACCGTCACGCTTCAGGTACCGTTATTCGGCTTAGGTTCTTTGTCTGAAAAATATGAGCAACAAGTCTTTCCCCATAGTTAACATCATGATAATCATGGTTTTATTCCGGAGAATCCGGGTTAGGGTGGCAACGAATGAATACGCAGGTGAAAAATTAAATCATTCCGAAGGTAGCAGGCCAATAAATTCAATCGCTCCGGCAAGGTTGCCGTCCAGAGAACCGTTGATGATTGGGTCTTCTGGGCGTTTTGAACGACAATTCATTGTCGTTCCGCTTTAAAAACTCCCGGTAGGCTATCGATATCTTTCCATAGTGTCGCGTCATTGGCACGCCGGGTTTTCACGCAAAGTCGCGGAAATCCTGCAGGCTGTCGATCCTCGCTGACTTCTGCCCTTTGAAGCGCTCCGGCTCAGGAGGAAACGGACAGCGCCGGCGGGAATACCTGCCGCGCGTCGGGGAAGAACAAAAATCCCTGTATGAAAAGCCGGCCCCTTCGCGTCCGGCATTCGAGAACCGCGGTCCGGACCCTGTTTTCCATTTTTTTCTGGTCGGCGCCGCAGTAATTGACATATATCCTTGTTTTCTGGGGACACTCCCTATGGTGAGGGCACTGGGCACATAACACTTTCGATGATTGCATGGCACCTCCGATAGTGAGCAACGATCAACCGTTGTTATAGGATAATTATAAACCACAATAAATTGTGTGTCAAGTAAAAACCGTATGCTACAGGTAGTATTCCGGTTAATTCGGAGGAAGGCAGGCAGTTAAGTGGAAAAATTAACTTTGAAAGGCGTGACCGGTTGATTACTTTTTCGAATTCTTCTGGCTCTGGTAGCCCAGACTGCCCCATAACGAGATGGCCCTGACATGGCAGCTGTTGAGACAGCGGCCGCATCCGATGCACCGGTCTTTTTGTATGATATGCCGATGTCCGCTCCTTCCGTCGATTGCACCCTCGACCGGGCAGACGGTAATGCACGCTCCACACCCGTCGCATTTGGTATCGATATTCGCTTTGGGCCGTACCTTGATAGTATCAACAAAGGAGTGTGACGGGCAGGCGTGGACGGCTGCGACGAAATTCTCATTCGGAGTGAAATAATCGAGCGTGGGCAGGTGGTCGACCATGGTGATCGCACCGGAAGGGGTGGCCTCAACGCATTTTCCGCATGAGGTGCAGCCGACCGTACACCACTCCTTAACGCGCTCACTGCCGGTATGAACGCTGCAGGCCAGGAAGATTTTATGGACATGCGGAACCAGCGATAAAAGCGCGCGTGGACAGGAACCGATACAAATGCCGCATCCGGTACATTTGTGCCGGTCAACGATGGCGACGTTGTTATCATTGATGGATATCGCCCCAAACGGGCACGCCTCAACACAGGAACCAAGCCCAAGGCAGCCTTCATGACATGCTTTCGGACCGTTTGCCAGAAGGATGGCGGCGTGGCAGTCATTGATGCCATAGTACCGCGCGCGCGCGGCGACCTCGTTCACGCCTCCCTTGCAGTGGACCGCGGCCATCATCGGTTCGCTGTTCTCCACGGTTGTTCCCATCAGGTCCGCAAGCGCATGGGCGGTTTTCGGGCCGCCGGGAATGCATCCGCCTGGTTGCACTGCTCCCGAGGCTGCCGCCTCGGCGAAATCGATGCACCCGGGATACCCGCAAACGCCGCAGTCGCTGCCCGGCAGAACGCGCCTTGCCTGAAGCACGCGGGCGTAAAAAGTTTTCTGGCAGCAAGAGGAAAGGATGGCGATGGCGATGCAGGCAAGCGATGCCGTCAGAATCGTTATGATGAGGGGTAGCAGCGTATCCATTGCCGTATTACCAGTTAAAAAGGGTAAGCGGCGCGACTCCCTGAAGCGCCAGAAGGATAAGTGCCGCTATAAGCAGCTCTTGAACAAAAAGCCGCGCCCTGCTGTTACCGGTTCCTGCCGCAGCAGGTGCGGAAATACCATGACGGATAATCAGGATAACGGTGAAGATGATTCCGGTAACGGCGGAAGCCAGGAGGTTCGCCGACAGCGGCATTTCGGGGAGCCTGAGGGTCTCCAGCAGCGGTAGTATCAGGAGAGCGGTGATTACGGCGGCATGACCGGCTAAACGGTTGACTGCCGTTAACGGACGTCGGATCGGGAGCGGCACTGTTGTGGCACCATACACAACGGCGATCGATACGAATACGGCAAGGATCAACAGGTAGTCGAGTTCCAGAGGGAGCAGCACGAGGTTGGTGATAAGCCGGCAAAGCGTGACGGTTGCTGCCAGCGAGCCGGTTACAAACGTCCCGAGCATGACCGGATACCTGAACGGGGAAGCGCCGATCAGTCGGTGTCCTTTGCCGATACCGGGGTCGAGCACAAAACGGTCGGTGAGTACCGCAACAAGCGACATGCCGAGGATCGTTCCGACGGAGATCATCGTTGCCTCCACCCGGCGGAAGTAGTAACGTAAACGATTCCCGCAATAACAAGACAGACAACAAGAAAAATGCCCGGCAAGGTGTGAAAGAAACCGGCCATCGAACCGGTTACGCCTTTTGCAATGAGGAGGCGCAGGGCCAGGTCTCTTATCAGACCGCACAAGATAAGAAGGGATAGAAACAGAATGCCGATGCCGAAAGCATCGATGAGCGCGGGTTGCAGGGGTTTTTTAACGTCATATGCCTCGGTATGGAGTGCCATGATCGATACCACCATCAGAAGGGGGACGATCGTTTCGACCGGTAGCCGGGATTCGTTGAAAAAATGAGAACCGATAACCGCCATCGCAGAAACCGTTCCTCCGGAAAGGACGATCGCTATGGGTATACGGCTGTTATACGGCAGACGATTAGTGAAGAGGCATGAAACGATTGTTATTAGGGTAAGCGACGCCATTGCCGCGCCTCCAAGATACAGATGTACCCAGGGCGATGCATTGGCCATGAGCGGGGCGATCAGGCCTACCCCCAGGACAACAGCCGGGGAGGTCAGGAAGATGCTTTTATTCAGGTTTTCATTCATGACGGGGAACCTCCAGGCCGGAGCGCCCCTGTTTTTTTCCGAAAAATCGGGTCGTGATGGACCGGTCGATAAGCGGCACCATGCAGTTCATGATAAGCAGTGCATGCATGGGAGCATCCACCGTTGATCCGGCAGCGCTGAACAGGCCGTAGATCGCGCCGCATCCGAGCGCATAGAGGGTGCGTCCCTTTGCCGCTGAGGGCGAGGTCACCGGGTCGGTTGCCATGAAAAACACGGCAAGCAGGACGCCACCGGAAAGCAGAGTTTCCAGGCTATGCAGCAGCACGGGCGTGGTCAACAGCGTTTCCGGGGAGTGTGCGCTCCACAGAGAGGCGAAAGCCGCCATGAGGAACAGAACCGGAACCATCAGATCGATCAGCCGGAAGGAGAACGCGAACGCCGCTCCGGCGAGAATGGCGAGAGGTGATACGGCGCCGATCCAGGTGCTGGAATGGCTGACCAGGAGTTCCTGCAGGAGATCGGGCGCCGGCAGGGAGAAATCAAAAACTCCCGGCTGAGCACCGGCACGGAACAGTGAGGGAATGGCAAGCAGCAGAAACGCCCTTCCCGCAAGCGCGGGGTTGAGGAAATTGCGTCCCAGGCCGCCGGCCGCGCCCTTGACTATCGCGATCGAAAAAAATGAACCGGCCGCGGCAGCCCAAAGGGGGAGGCCGGGAGGACAGGAAAGCGCAAGAAGGAGACCGGTGATGGCGGCGCTGCCGTCGATGGCCGGGACCGTTCTGCTTCTGGCCAGCGATACCAGGGCGTCGGTTACCATTGCGCCTATGACCGCCGTTGCCATGAATGATGCTGCTCCGATACCGTAATGAATAATTCCCATGACCGCCGATGGACCGAGTGAGAGCAGGTACAGGAGCATGATCTTCTGCGTTGACACACCGGAATGAATATGGGGCGGCGAAGAAAGAACCGGCAGCGGACGGCCCGCAGCAGCCGCCTTACCGCTGTTTCCATCGCATCCGATGGCGGGAATAGTATTGGTCGTCCCGCTCATGCCGGAACCTTTTCATGCCCGGAGGGCGCGGATTCGCCGGCACCGGAACGTTTTTTCCCAAACTGCAGCCAGTGGACCAGATTTATCCCTGAAGGGCAGACATAGCTGCAACAGCCGCACTCGATACATTCCAGAATACCGGATGCCCGGGCTGACGCCATTTCGCGGGACATGGTCTGGCGCATAAGCCGGGCGGGATCAAGGCGCAGGGGACACACAGAGGCACAGCGTCGGCATTTACTGCAGGGGTTGGAGGAACCTGCGGGAAAGGCCGTGCAAAAGGCCAGGAGGGCGGTGGTCGATTTGGTCACCGGTGTTTCGAAGTCACGTACCGCGGCACCGGAGAGCGGTCCGCCAACGACCAGTTTTTGAATGGCCCCGAAATCGGCTCCGCACGCCTCAAGAAGGGCCCGTACGGGCGTGCCGATGCGGACCAGAAGGTTTTTCGGGCTGGCGATGGCATCGCCGGCAACCGTGACCACCCGTTCGTAGCAGGGACGAAGCTCAACGAGCGCTTCAGGAACCCGCGCGGCGGCCTCACCGCCGATCACCGTACATCCGGCCGCCGTTAGGGGAGCGGAAAAGGGAAGCTCTACCCCGGTGCAGTCGCGGAGAAGGAGGCGTGGGTTCTGATGAGGGTATTTTGCACTGATCGGAAGCAGGGAACATCCCGGGAACCGCTCCTGGTTCAGCATCGCTGAAAGCGCAGATGCATTCGCGGGCTTCCGTTGATTGACGGCGATGACGCATGTTTCCGCTCCCAGTATTTTTCTGCAGAGGTCCGATCCTTTAAGGAGCGTTTCGGCCGATTCGGCGCAGAGGAGATCCACGGCCTGCAGGAAAGGTTCGGTGGAAAGCAGAGAAACGATAAGCGTGGTTACTTTTTCTTCCTGACGCGCCCGGGCGAGCATGCCGTCGAGCGGAAGTCCCGTTTCATCGACGATTCCACTGAGCGCAAGCCGCGCCAGCAGCTCATCTGCGCTTGACTCTTGCAACGGCTTGTCGTAGTGGATCGGCGATGAAAAGTCATCGCTGCCGTTGTTTTCGATCGTTACGCACCATGCATCGGGAGCGGAAGAATAGGGGTACCGGTCGATTCCCGATACCCTGCCGGCAACCGAGGCGTGAACAGGCGCCGAACACGAGTCCTCCGCCCTGCCGATAAGCTGTCCCCGTGCCACCGGATCGCCCGCTGAAACGCAGGGACGGGCGGCTGGCCCGCGGTGCTGGAGCAGCGGAATGGTCACCACCGGCGGAGCAGGAAGTATTTCAAACGGAAACAGTTCCGGGGGCTTTGCCGCACCCTTGAAGAAAATGCCCCTCCGCGTTGTTATTTTTTTCCGTATCATGGTCCCCAGGAGAGTTGTCGCTCGCGACCCGGCAAGGGTTTTACCCGAGCGTATCCGGTAGCAGTAAAACTACTAACAGCGGGAATGAAAATCAAGCCCGGCGGACCGTATTACTTTATGTCAACAAATAACCGGCGTTGTCCGCTTGGGGAACCTGCAGGGAACGGACCGGCGGTGCCTCCGAGCCTGTACCGAAACCTATATTCACCCTATATGGGAACCGCTCAAATTCCAGCTTCAACGGTGCTTTTTTTCGCGATCATGTATCATAAGCGCTTCACTTTCGACCGTGTCATGGAATGCCTTGAACGGCGATTTGGCCATTGCGACTCGGCGTACGGACCGGTTCCCTTTATCTGGACCGGCTACTATGCCAGGGAGATGGGTGAGGAGCTGCTGAAAACCTATCTTTGCCACCATGCGCCGTTTCCCCGCGAAGAACTTCCTTCAGTCAAAGTCTGGACGAACGCACTGGAACAGGAACTGGCTCAGGACGGACGACGTATCGTCAATATCGACCCCGGTTACCTTGCACGCGACAAGCTGGTGCTCGCCAGCACCAAGGATTTTTACCACCGCCTCTACCTCGGCCGGGGCATCTACGGCGAGGTGACGCTCCACTTCCGGCAGGGGAGGTACCGCCATTTCTCCTGGACCTATCCGGATTTCAAGGAGGAGAAGCTTCAGGAGTTTCTGATGATGGCGCGCGCGAAACTGGTGGGGGAGTTACGCAAGGAAAATGGAAAATAAAAGGCTGCTCAGCCCTGGCGCGCCCTCTCCCGTATTTCCTCTACCGCCTCCCCGCCCCATCCCGGGAGCCGGGTGATAAAAAAAAAGGTCGTTATGCCACAGCGGATCGGCGGTAATCTCCGGGAACATTTTCGCGTAATGCCTGAAAAGCCGGGTCCCGGGAACCGGGGAAAGCCAGACCGGTTTGGGCATCACGCCCAGAGACCGGATAAAGTCGATTTCGTCAAGGACCTGGCGCGGAGACTGGTCGGGAAGCCCTGCCATTGCATAAATGCCGAGATCATTACCGCTGAATCCCGCCCGTTTCAGGCAGGAAACTTTCTCCCTTGCCATATCGCGAGACGCCTTGGCGCTCACGTCCCGGTGGTGTTACGCAGCGCCGCTTTCGTAACCGAACCGGAGGGTCGTGAATCCGGCGGCCAGTAGGTCATCATTGAACCTATGCAGACGAGGTCCGGACGGGGCGTTGATGCAAGAAATCGTCGGAGGTCCGAAAGCGGTCTTCCGTATCGTTTGTATCGTCGCGGAATGGAACGGTAGACCGGGGGTTTTTCGATCTCCACCCATGGAAAGTCGCCGGTATTGAATCGACGGGACTTGTCGTTCCCGGTACATTCGAGAAAGTTGAAAAAGCGTACGTCGAAACCGTTGCGTCGCAACAGATCGATAAGAAAATAGAGCCCGAGCGGGTGCATCCACTCATCGTAGAGTTTGAAATCGGTAACGCAGGGGTTGATGACAAGGGCAAGGGGAGGGGAGGAGTGTCGTGTCATGGGTCGTGTTGAAGGTATATTCAATAATACCATGTCCTCCCTCTCGCGAGCAATGATCACCACCGACTCCGGCGAACGACGGCCGGCTATCGTCCCGGTCATTGTTTCCGCCAGCAGGGCAACGGATATTCCCGCTTTTTTCGGGGAGTGGCTTTTGCGCCGGCTTTCGGCCGGCTACCTACGCTGGATCAACCCGTGGAACGGCACATCACAGTATGTCTCCCTGGAGCACACCCGGCTGTTCGTGTTCTGGTCAAAAAATCCGCGCCCGATAGTTCCGGTTCTTGACGAACTGGATCGTCGCGGCATCAGTTATCTGTTTCAGTTCACGCTTAACGATTACGAACAGGAGGGACTGGAACCGTGCGTTCCGTTGATCGATGAACGGATCGAGACCTTCAGGATGCTGGCAGGTCGTCTCGGCCCGGAGCGCCTGCTCTGGCGGTTCGATCCTCTGCTTTTAACCGAACGGCTCGGGCCGGAGGAGCTGCTCGGCCGGATCGAGCATATCGGAAGCGCCCTGTGCGGATCAACGGGACGGTTGACCATCAGCTTTATCGCACGGTATGCAAAAGTGGTGCGCAACCTCCGGAATGCAGGCATCACTATGCGGGAGTGGGATACCGCGTCACAGGAGGAGATGCTGCGCGGAATTGCCGCGTTGAGCCGCAAGTGGAATATACCGGCGGTCACCTGCGCCGCGGAGAGGGATTTTTCAGGGTATGGTATTGAAAAGGGGAAATGTATCGACGATGCCTTGCTGGCCAGGATTTTCCCCCATGACCGGTCGCTGCAGAGGTATTTGGAAAAGGAAAACGGAAAAAAAGATCCGGGCCAGCGTTCACACTGCCGCTGCATCAGGAGCAAGGACATCGGCGGGTACAACAGCTGCGGACACGGCTGCGTGTACTGCTATGCGAACGTATCGCCGGAGTGCGCAGGGGAACGGCGAAAAAAGGCCGCGCTTCATGGCGACGCGATCTGCGGTTACTCTTCAACCCCTTCATCGGCGGGAACCGCCGGTTCGTCGGTGTCCTGATCGTTCTCCGATTCAAAGGCCGCGCTCCATTTGGGAAGCATGGATTTGGCAATGGTCGTGCTTTCCTTGTCACGGCTGGAATAGTGCAGGTAGGAGCTCCGTTCGGACTTTCCTCTGCCGCCTTTCGACTCAAGAAATTTGGCGGCCTTGATCTGGTTGGCATGATACGCTCGGACAACCGCGGTCTCTTCGTATTGATCAACGGCATTGATATTCGCTTTCTTGGAAAGAAGCAGTTCCAGGATTTTAAGATGCCCACGTTCAGCGGCGAGCATGAGCGGCGTGGTTCCGCGTACTTTGCCCCGTGCATTGACGTTCGCTTTTTTACCGATCAGGTAGGTGACGACCGTTGCGTGGCCCTCCTCGCAGGCGCGCATGAGCGCCGTATATCCGGTATTGTCAACGGCATCGATGTCGGCGCCTTTTTCCAGAAGGTATTTAACGATGTCGGCATGCCCGCCCCACGCCGCTTCTATGATCGGCGTACGTCCGCCGGGATCGGCGGTATTGACTCCGGCGCCATCCGCCACAAATTTTTTTATTGCTGCCAGGTCGCCTTTCGCGCTTGCTCGTAACAGGTTCATAAAACAGTTTCCTCCAGGAGGTGCGTGAACTGGGCGGAAAAAGGCGGGCAATAGCACGTATGACTGCCGGAACGACCGATGATCATGCTCACCCGTCCTTTTCGATACGCCGGTTAAAAATAATTTGTATCACGTTATCAATGGTGAAAAGTTGTTACGGCGAAGGTGGGGCAGCTCTTGACTTTTTTTTCACAACGGCATAAATTATCATACAACGGTATCCGGTGACGATATCCTGATCCGGATTCTCCGGATTAACACCATGATTACCAAGATGGTAACTGCGGGATACGACCCGTTACTCATATTCACCGTCTGACTAATCTATGCGAAAAACGTATATTTCTCAGACAAAGAGCCTCCATGCCTTTCAAGACTTCGCTTGAAAGGCAAGTGCGCCAATGGCACGGCACTATGGAAGGATATTGATATCGGGCGTTTTTTCTGCATGAACCGCCAATGTTTTGTCAGAAAAAACGCCCTAAGCACCTATACACCTGTTTTCAGAAGGAGGAACTATGTCAAAGAGCATGGACAAGGGAGTAAGCAAAAACAATAAGAAAAAAATGACGGCAGCGGAAAAGTGGGAAAAGATCAAGGCAAAAAAAGCCGCCAAGGCATCCGCGGTTTCGGGGTTCTGATATATTCACATTGAAAAAGGCGGGGAATGCCCCCGCCTTTTCATATCACCGGCAACCGGGCGATATTACACGATACCCTGGTCGATCATGGCATCCGCCACTTTGACGAATCCGCCGATGTTGGCGCCATTGACGTAGTTGACGAAATCTCCTTCCCTGCCGTAGGTGACGCAGGTCTCGTGAATGGATTTCATGATACCCGCGAGCTTCGCGTCGACCTCCTCGCGGCTCCAGCTTATGCGCATGCTGTTCTGACTCATTTCAAGGCCGCTTGTGGCAACGCCGCCGGCATTGGCCGCCTTTCCCGGACCGAAGCAGATTTTCGCTTTGAGGAATACCTCGACAGCCTCCGGCGTGCTCGGCATGTTGGCGCCTTCGCCAACACAGATGCAGCCGTTTTTAACGAGCGCTTCGGCATCTTTCCCGTCGATTTCGTTCTGCGTGGCGCTCGGCAGGGCGATATCGCACTTGACACTCCAGGGTCGCTGTCCGTCCATGTACGTACACCCGTATTTATCGGCATAATCCTTGATGCGCCCTCTTCGGACATTTTTCAATTCCATGGCGAATGCCAGCTTTTCCGGCGTTATCCCCTTCGGATCGTAAATAGAACCATTGGAATCGGACAGCGTCACCACTTTCGCACCGAGCTGTGTTGCCTTTTCGGCAGCATACTGGGCAACGTTTCCCGATCCCGAAACCGCAACGGTCCTGCCGCCAAACGACATCTTCCGTTGTTTGAGCATCTCTTCGCAGAAATAGACACAGCCGTATCCCGTCGCCTCAGGGCGTATGAGCGAACCGCCCCAGCCCAGTGCCTTGCCGGTAAGAACGCCGGTGAACTCGTTGCGCAGCCGTTTGTACTGGCCGAACAGGTATCCGATTTCACGGCCGCCGACGCCGATATCGCCGGCAGGAACATCGTTGTCTGCGCCGATATGACGGAACAGCTCGGTCATGAACGACTGGCAGAAACGCATCACTTCATTGTCGGATTTTCCTTTGGGGTCGAAATCCGAACCGCCTTTGCCCCCGCCCATGGGGAGCGTGGTGAGGGAGTTCTTGAACACCTGTTCAAATGCCAGGAACTTGAGGATTCCAAGGTAGACCGAGGGATGAAACCGCAGTCCGCCCTTGTAGGGTCCGATCGCGCTGTTCATCTGGATACGGAACCCGCGGTTGATCTGAATTTCACCCTTATCATCGATCCAGGGTACGCGGAACATGATGACCCGCTCCGGTTCAACGATTCGGTCGAGCACTTTGGCCTTGAGATATTTCGGGTGTTTGCTGATGTAGGGAATGAGAGAGGTGACGACCTCTTCGACTGCCTGGTGGAACTCAATTTCACCCGGGTTACGGGCGATGACTTTTTCCATGAATGTTTTCACATCGTATGACATGTATTCCTCCGCGAAAAAAGGTAAAAAAGCAACAACCGTTTTTTGCCCGTTCAGGCTTCCGGCCGCAGGCAAGATATAAAAAAAGCCTGTCGCTTCCCTTTCGGATAGCGCAGGCTTCATTGCCATTGTCAGAGGAGCAAATAAACGGCACTGTTTATCTGCTCCTTTCTAAATATACTACTTTTTCACCGATTAGTCAAATGTCGCGGCAAGAATGATGGATTCCGCGATTTTTATAAGCGAGATCCTGGTGTTCATGCTCTGGCGCCGCATAAGCTCAAACGCCTGCTTGCCCGGGATACGCTTTTTATCCATCAGTATCTCCTTGGCCCGTTCGATGGTCTTGCGCTCCTCCAGCTCCCGTTCAACAATCTCCTTCATGATGTGCAGTTCGGTGTTTTTAAGGAGGACGGCCGCCTGGGCGGCCACCGTTGTCAGCATCATGATGTCTTCCTGCGAGAAGTCATATTCATGCGTCGTGTAACAGTTGATGACCCCGAGCACCTCTCCCTGAACGCTCATGGGTACCGAAAGCAGGGAAACCAGCTTGTCTTCAACCGCCATCCGTTTGTTGAGAAAACGGGGGTCTTTGGCAACGTCATTGACTTTGATCGGTTTGTTGAGCACCGCCACCCTTCCCGCTATTCCCTTGCCGAGCGGCGTGTTGGAGCGCTGGCGATAGGCGCCTGTCTCGGTATGGCAGGCGCGCAGCACCAGTTCCTGGCGGTCCTTGTCGATGAGCAGGATCGAGCATATCTTCGATCCGATGGTTTTTGCCGTAACCGAGACAATAAGCGCCAGCAGGTCATCGATGTAATTCCGGTCCATGATTGCCCTGCTGATTTCGCTGATACCTTCGAGCATGGTGCCTCGCAGGACTGGAATGGCCGCAGGATTGACTGTGGTATGGTCCGAAGTCATCATACCAGCCCTTGTGAATCGGTGACGCCGAGCGCATCGTAAATGGACAGCGTCGCCCGTGACCGGTTGAGGGTATAAAAATGGACTCCGCGCACCTTGTTATCGATAAGGTCCATGATCTGCTCGGTGGCCCAGTGGATGCCGACCTTTTCAAACTGGTCGTCGCGTGCGGATCGCCCAAGCGCCTTGAGCAGCCGTGCCGGAAAACGGGTAAACGGCGACAGCTCGGCCATGCGGAGCATCCCCTTGCGGGAGGTGACCGGCATGATACCGGCGATTATCGGTACCCTGATGCCGGCAAGATCGCACCGATCGCGAAAATCGTAAAACTCATGGTTGTCGAAAAAAAGCTGTGTGCAGATGTAATCCGCCCCGGCGTCGATTTTTGCCTTGAGGTAATCGAGCTCGGTGAGCCGGTTCGGGGTGCGTTTGTGTCCTTCGGGAAATCCTGCCACGCCGATTCCAAGAGCGGGATGAAAGCGCTTGATTAATGCGACAAGTTCGACCGCATTGGCACAACCGTCCGGCGGCGGCGAGAAGGAATCACCGGCATCCGCCGGCGGATCACCGCTGATGGCGAAAATATTTTCGATGCCGCTTTCGACGTAGGTTGCAAGTATCCGCCGGAGTTCCTCCCTGGTCGATCCGACACAGGTGAGGTGCGCGACAACGGTCAGGTCAGTGGATTGCCGTATCCGTACGACCAGGTCTCTGGTCAGCTCGCGCGTGGAGCCGCCGGCGCCGTAGGTAACGCTTACATAGGCTGGTTTGAGGGGAACCAGCTCAGCGATGGACCTGAAGAGCGTATCTGAACTCTTTGTATCTTTGGGGGGAAAGAATTCAAAGCTGAAGGTTTTTTTATTCTGCTTGAAGATTTCTTTCAGGTGCATCGTCGGCTCTATTTCTATGTACCGTAACCGGCAACCCGGTAATTGAATTTACGATATTGTACCGCAAAAAAAAAGCCCTTCCGCATGATAATTGCGGAAGGGCCGAAGTTACGGCAAGATGGCGCGGACCGTCAATAGGTAACGCCGACGATGGCGATTTTACGCTGCGGTTTCGGGACATCGACGTTTTTATCGCTCCCACGGTACTTGTAAGAAATATAGACAACCACGCGATAGACGCCCGGCGCCACGACCATCCCTTTGCCGTTGGTGCCGTTCCAGAAAAGGTCGGTCCGCGCAAGCTCAAGGGTATCCACCTGCCGCCGGTTCAAACCGGCATATAAGGTTCCCTTCCCGGATTGCACGATGTTACCCACCGCATCGTAGATTTTGACCATGCAGTTGATATCGACCTCCGGATTCGTCGGAATACGGATATCGAACCTGAGAATGGTCCCGCCCTTTGTTTTCACCCAGTCCTGCGCGTTGGGATTGTGTATGATGTTGATAACGCCGGGCCCCTCGTTGGGAATGGTAACGACCGGTTTGAACGGATTCGGGATCGGGATCACCGGACCGACAGGGTTTCCTTTGACAAGTACCTGGACCTTCCGGTTGTTGTCGTTCGGCCTGTTCATGAGCGGCGACAGGTCCATGACGTACTTGAATACCGAATCGAAGTTCACCCAGTGGTTATGGTTCAGGTCATTTTTGTTGGTCATGCGAAACACGGCGGTTCCGGAGTTCGACCCGGCGTCGAGATTCGTAATCCCCTGAAGCATGTCGGGTATCAGGAGAAACCGTGAGGTGTCGCCAGGATCGTCGGGATGGACCCGCCAGATATGGAACATCTCCGAGGGGTTGCACGACGGCGTGATATTGCTGCCGTCGGTGCGTTTTACCGGCTCGCTGAAGGTTATGGTCACCACGTCGCGCGATCTGACATTATCCTTGTCCAGCTCCTTGATGACTTGCCAGACCACCGGGCCTGCACCGTCGGTCGAGGTAAGGGTGATGCCGCTGAGTTCAACGACCGGCTGCGGGGAAATCCTGACTGTCGGCGTCCAGCCGGTCTGGAGACCGCCGTTTCTGGCGGCAGTGTTCTCTCTGAGCG
>JAFGOU010000264.1 GCA_016926315.1 Chitinispirillaceae bacterium | reverse complement strand
GGGAGGACCTCGCCCTGCGACCAGTGTGCGGCAGCACAGACGTTTAAAAGCGGCCGGCCGGTGCTTCGGAAAAAGGTCGTTCTTCGGCGGGGTGACGACCAGAAGCACCTCGAAATCAGCGCCTATCCGGTGCTTGACGCAGAAAAAAAGGTCGTCAACGTGATCGAATATATCAGGGACATGACCGATGAAGCGCAGATGCTCGAGCAGCTCATCCGCAGCGAAAAGCTGGCGGGAATCGGCGTCATGACCACCGGTATCGCCCATGAGATGAACAATGCGCTTTCCGGCATTGCGGGCACGGCATCGAACCTTCTCACCATGCCGGAGAAGTACGGACTCGGGGACAAGGCAATCAACCGTGTCTTTTCGATTCTCGATTCGGCGACGCGCGCCACGTCGGTCATGAAAAACCTGCTGCAGTTTTCCCATCCTCTGCACGAGGAGACCCGTGTCATGGTAAATATCAAGCAGGTCCTGAAAAAAATCGTAACCAGCGTCTCCCTCCAGGAGGCGCCGGACATCGAACGGAGGATGAATTTCGACGAGGTGCTGCCGCCCATCAGGGCCGATCTATCAAAAATCGAGCTGGTGCTTATGAACGTCGTATCAAACGCCGTCCGATCCATTCAGGAAAAGAAAGCGCATTGCGCGCGTGAGAACGTCCCCTATAAAGGGTCGCTCCTGGTGTCGGCTCGTCACCAGGAGGACATGATCCTGGTGACGGTCACCGACAACGGGGTTGGTATCCCCGAAAAAATCAGGCAAAAAATATTCGACCCGTTTTTCAGCATCTGGCCGGTAACCAGGGGTACCGGCCTCGGCCTCAGCACCGCGCTTCATATTGTCGAAGCACATGGCGGGAGGATTTTTTTCGAATGCGTTGAGGACCTTACCACCTTTTCGATCCTGCTCCCGATCGACCGGAAGAAAGCGTTCGATCCCCTTGCCGGGCAGGCTGACGGACAATCGTCACGTTACCAACAATAGCGTTGCACTTGGTCCGATGCTATGGGATAATATGCGGAAATCGGGGGTGACCCTGCGTTGGTGTCACTTAATGGCATACCTGTTCACCTGTTATAAAACCGGCGGTACCGCCAGAAAACGGATGAGATGTAATGGCCGCTATCCTCATCGTCGACGACGAACATACGATCCGGATGATGCTTTCCGATTTTCTTGAAAACGGCTATGAAATCGTATGCGCGGAAAACGCGGCCCAGGCTCTCGACCTCCTCGCCGCGCGGCACGTGGACCTGGTCATCTCCGACATCAACATGCCGGGGATGAACGGCATCGATCTCCTGCACATCGTTCGGGAGCGGTACCCGGGCGTAAAAAGCGCTCTTATTACCGCCTACAATATCGACGAATATATCGACCTCGTTAAAAACGAATGCATTGCCAACATCATCCCGAAAACCGTCCCCTTCAATTTCTCCGAACTTCAGTCAATTGTGCACGGGCTGATTACCGGTGACATTTTCGGACTGGAACGCTACCTTCTCCCCTCATGCACGCTGCTAGGCTCCTATCGCATAACCTCGTTGAAAGACGCCCGGGAAACGCGCGAGGAGATTACCGAACTCTTCGCCAGGCAGTTCGGTACTGCCGGCGACATGAAGCTGGTGCTCGATGAAATTATTACCAATGCACTGTATCATGCCCCGACGTCGGAGGACGGAAAAAAGAAATATCGGATCTTTTCAGACATAACGCTCCAGCCCGGCGAGCATGTCGATATTCGCTGCGGCTACGACCGGGAGAAGTATGGCGTCTCGGTGACGGACCACAGCGGCAGACTGCGGAAAGAGACCGTGCTGGCAAAAATCGAACGCCAGGTCTCGGGAAAGGGGCTCCTCGACGACTCCGGCCGCGGCATCCATATGTCGCGCGTGTTTGCCGACCGCATGGTCATCAATATCGACCCCGGTAAAAAAACCGAAGTCGTGGTCATGAATTACTTTTCTCCCACCTTCCGCGGTTACAAACCATTGTATGTCAACGAGCTGTGACCGGAGTGCTCCGGGATGCGGCCATGACCGAAAACACGATCCCAAACACCGCCGTGCGGAATAAATAATTTTTCGGAAAATAGCAACCCTGGCGGCTACACGGTTTTATTTTTTACCCGTGCCCGTTTCCTCCAACGTGGAGACTCCGCCTTTTGCCTCACGATAAAAACGGCATATCTGCAGCACCCTCCGGATTGGCCGCTTCTCCCAAAAAATACTTTGCCAGCATAGACGGCCTCCGCCTGATCGCCTCAATCAACATCGTCCTCTTCCACCTCGAACAGGCAGGGGCGCTCGACCACCTTCACGGCTCGCCGGGCTGGCTGTTCACCATCCTCAAAGGGCCGGCCTTTCACGCCTCCCTTTTTTTCCTTCTCGGGGGATTTATTTATTGCATCAAATTCGCGGGAAAAGAGACGACGTTTGACATCCGGTCGTTTTTCTGGAAACGTCTGAAAACCCTCTATCCGCTTCATGTGGCGACCACCCTCCTGATGGTCCTTCTCTGCGTCATCTCGGCCTCGCATCTCAACCTGCCCCGGCTCGTTTTATCCACCCTGCTGCATTTTTCAGGGACCTGGGCGTTCTGGCCGCAGAAATGGTACATGCTCAATTCGCCGGCATGGGCGCTCAGCGCTTTTTTCCTCTGCTACCTGCTGCTGGGACATGCCCTGCGTTTTACGGAACGCTTCAAGACCAGGGGGACGCTGCTCGGCGCCATGGCGGGTTGTTTTGCCGTGCTCTTCCTCTGGTCGGGACTGTACGCCGCCATCGGCGACCAATCCCTGTACCACCAGTTTCACGTGTTCGCTCCCGTCCGCTTTTTCGAGTTTCTGATCGGCATGCTGCTCGCCCGGCGGTACCTCCTCAACCCGTCACGCTCGACCCTTCCGGCCTTTGTCAATGACCTGATCGTCATCGTCATCTGCGTGGGTATTTTTTTCACCGCACGACAGGAACACTATGCGGGCGACCGGATGGCATTTTTCCTGTACCACTCGGCAATGATCCCGTTCTATGCGGTCCTCGTTTACCGGATGGCGCGGGAAGGCGGTTTTTTTGCCTCCTTTTTCGCTCTCAAGCCGGTGCGGTCGCTGGGCATGTGCTCGTTTTATCCCTATCTCCTGCATATCCCGCTCTCGTCGCTTACCTGCACGATCGCCAAGAGGGTGTTCGGCTTTGACGGCCTGTTTCACGAGCCCCTGCCCCTTATCGTCTTCATGATCGCCCTGTATGTCGGCAGCGCACTCGTGTGGGGCAGGTTGCGAACCGGCCGGTCCACGCCGTCCGCGTCCAAATAAATCCTCCAGTGCCGGCATGCGCTTTATATTTTTTTAGGCATGACCATCCGCCGCGGCCGCAAGATAAAGCTTGAGGGCTTCAATAACCTGACGAAATCCCTCAGTTTCAACATCTATGACATCTGCTACGCCCGCTCAAAGGCGTCACAGATCGATTACCTCGAATATATCGACGACGTATACAACTCCGAAAAACTCCGCAGCCTGCTCGAGGACGTCACCGACATCATCCAGGCGCAGGTGGTGAACATTTCGACGCAGGATTATGACCCGCGCGGCGCAAGCGTCACGGTGCTCATCAACGAGGGCCACCACACGCTCGGTATGGGCGGCGGCGACTATGTGGGGCATCTAGATAAAAGCCATATCACCGCCCACACCTATCCGGAGACCAACACCCGCACCGGCATTTCGACTTTCCGTGTCGACATCGACGTGTCGACGTGCGGCATGATCTCGCCCCTCAAGGCGCTCGATTTTCTCATCCACAGTTTCGATTCCGATATCGTCCTCACCGACTATCGCGTACGGGGTTTTACCCGCGACGTCACCGGACGTAAAATCTATCTCGACCACGATATCACCTCCATTCAGGACTCCATCGACGCCTCGATCCTTAAAAAGTACATCGCCTACGACATCAATATCGTATCCGACAAGATATTTCATACCAAAATGATCCTGAAGGAAACACGGCTCGAAAACTATCTGTTCGGTTCCGAACTCTCGAAGCTTTCCCCAAGGGAACGAACACGTATCAGGACACTGCTCCGCAAGGAGATGCAGGAGATTTTCGAATGCAGAAACATTTTCGAGCGGGAATAGGGTCGCTTGAGCGGCTGGCGCCCCGGCGAACGCTTTATATCGAAGCGCTCAATCCTTATTTCGGTTTTTTCTATACTGTCAGGAAGGCGCTCCTTAAAAAAAAGACCCGCCATCAGGATCTCCGGATCCTCGACACCGACGAATTCGGCAGGGTGCTGCTGCTCGACAACATCACCCAGGTGGCCGACCGCAACGACTGGCACTACCACGAACCCATGGTGCATCCGGCGCTCTGCTGTCACCCCCGGCCGGCAAGTGTTCTCGTCATCGGCGGCGGCGACGGCGGCATTATCAGGGAGGCGCTTAAATACCCATCCGTCAGAAGCATTGATCTCGCTGAGCTCGACCGTCGCGTCATCGACCTTTCTAAAAAACATCTTCCCCGGGTGCATGGCGGCGCATTCGACGACCCGCGGGTTACCATCCGGGTGACCGAGGGTCGCCGTTTCATCGAAGAGCGGCGCGGTGCCTACGATGTGGTCATCCAGGACATGACCGACCCTTCCGGACCGGCGGCGTTGCTGTATACAAAGGAATTTTTTTCAGCCGTTAAACGGTCGTTCAGAAACGACAACGGCATTTTCGTCATGCACAGCGAGTCACCCCTTTCGAGGCCCGCCGCGTTTGCCTGTATCCAGAAGACCCTCCGGACCGTCTTCCCCGAGGTACGTCCGCTGTACCTGTATATCCAG
>JAFGOU010000263.1 GCA_016926315.1 Chitinispirillaceae bacterium | reverse complement strand
CGGCGAAAGCCGGTATCCAGCTAGCGAATTCAGCCAGAAAAACTGGATTCCGGCTTTCGCCGGAATGACGGCCTTGTGACTGAGAGGATTTTCGGACGGATACTAACTATGGAACAAGACTCATTATTCATATTCACCGTCAGACAAAGAGCCTACTCATGAACGTTAAAGGTGACAAACTATGAAAAAGCATCGTACCATCCTGACCATCGCAACCACCATGGCGGCGTTTTTTGCCGGATGCAGCGGCTTTCTCGACAAAAAACCGATGGGTGTCGAATCGAGCGCGACCTTTTTCAAAAGCGGGGAACAGGCGATAAAGGCGACGACTGCGGTATATGACGCCGCGGCGTGGCGTTTTTCGCAGGAAATTACCGAGTGGTTCCTCGGCGACATCTGTTCCGATGACGCGGAAAAAGGGGGCGAGAACGCCGCCGACTGGGCGGAACTGCAGCAGCTCAAGGATTTTAGGGGGAACGCAAGCAATTCCATCTGTTTCTACCGGTGGAGCGAGAACTATCAGGGCATTTACCGGGCCAATCTGGTGATCACCAATGTGCCGAGCATCGACATGGATACCAAGCTGAGGGACCGTCTCGTGGCCGAAGCGAAGTTTCTCCGGGCATATTTCTACTTTCAACTGGTGAAGACATACGGCGCCGTTCCGCTGATCACCAAAATCCTTTCGCCAAGCGAATACTGCCAACCGCGCGCCACCATCGGGGAGTGCTGGGCGCAGATCGAGAAGGATCTGAAGGAGGCGGCCGATATCCTTCCTGAAAAGAGCGAATATTCCTCTTCGGACAGGGGGAGGGCGACAAAAGGCGCGGCCAATGCATTGCTCGCCAAGGCCTGCATCTTTCAAAATAAATGGAGCGACGCCCTGGACCGTGCCGCGCGTGTCATCGATTCCAAGGAATACGATCTTGAACCGAACTATGCGGATAACTTCAGGCTTTCGCACGAAAACGGGATCGAATCGGTATTCGAGATCCAGCACGTCGAGATCCCCACCACTAAATACGGCGATGAAAACGAAGGGCAGGAGACGTCAATTTATCAAGGAAGCAGAAACGCCACGTATTTTACCGGGTGGGGATTCAACTGCCCAACGCAGGATTTTGTCGATGAATTCGAATCGAATGATCCGCGGCTTAAAGCTACCGTCATTTTTAACGGCGATATCATTTACGAAAATACCCCCGTACAACAGCGGGCGGACAACGGCATGAGCCCCACGAAAATGGCCGCGCGCAAGTACATGCTGGAATATCAGGCCCAGGTGCCGAACATGAGCAATGCGCCGGCAAACTGGCGGGTCATGCGTTTTGCTGAGGTGTTGTTGTTCCATGCAGAGGCCGCGAACGAAACCGGTGATTCGACCACGGCGTTGAGTTCCCTCAACAAGATACGCCGTCGCGTCAGCATGCCCACGGTTAACGTGACCGATAAGGATGAACTCAGGAACGCGATCTATCATGAACGGCGCGTTGAGCTGGGACTCGAGGGCCATCGGTTCTATGACCTGGTGCGACAGGGAAGAGCCGCTGAAGCCCTCGCGAAAAACGGGTTTATCGAAGGCAAGCACGAGTATTTTCCGATTCCGCAGATGGAAATGGATGTGTGCGGTAAACTGGTCCAGAATCCGTATTGATACAGCCGACATGGCAAAATAGAAAAAGGGGCAAGGTGATATGATACGACATCTTCTGTTTATCGGAGCAGCCGCGGCCGCGATACTGTTGAGCTGCGGCGATAACGCCATATCGATCGGCGATCCGCCTCCGGCGCCGGAGTTTACCATCGACAAGAACGATCCGAACAACGTCATCTTTACGGTAACGAAGGCGGAAGGATTCATGATCAACTGGGATTTCGGCAACGGAAAACTGTCCCAGAAAAGAATCGACACCGTGTATTATCCGTTCGCGGATACGTATACCGTTTTGCTTACCGCCTCCAACAGGGGCGGCGCCACCACCGCGAAGGAAAATGTCGTTATCGCATCGACCGATCCGGAGATCTGCGAAAACCGGTTCTATGCCTTATTGGCGGGCGGATGCGGTGTGGCGAGCAAGACCTGGAAGATCGATGACGCCGACAGCGCATTTGCCAACGGACCGCCCTCGGCAAAAGATTCGCTCGGAAACGGGACCAGCAGTTACAACGATCCGATCTCTTTCTGGTGGAAGTCGGTGAAAGTGAACAATATTCCTCCCGCCGGCGCCCTGGATGATGAATACGTCTTCGGTCTGAAAGGTTTTACCTATAAAAACGAGTGCCATGGTGATTTTTACTTTAACTGGAAGTGGTGCAACAAGCTGTTCGGTACCGAACAAGCGACGTATGCCGATACGATCCATGCGTATACGCCGAATAATCCGGCCACCTGGAAATTGGAGGTCGATAGCATCACCGCAGAGGATAGTGCGACGGGGAAAATGAGATATTTCGTCGATACCATTACTGGAAATCGGTTCAACCTCATTCTTACCGTATCGAACGACAATTATATAGGCTACTGCAGCGGCGTCAGTATTTATCAGATTCTCCATATGACGCCTGATACGATGGTTCTCCGCCATGAGCTGGCAGAGCCGGATAAGCCAGCCGTTACCGGGCCGAATCGATTGGAATGGAGATACGTGCGTCTTGTGGCAAAGAAATAACTTCCCGAGCCGGAGATCCGCTTTTTTATATTCACCGGTAACGAGGAAATCTCTGTCAGTGTTTTTAAAACTATCACCCATTGGAAATCTGGAGAAAAGGAGAGTGGAATGAGACGATTGCTCCGCGCGATCATTCTGGTCGGCATCGCGGCGTCGCTCGCTTTTGCACAGCAGGGCGACAAGGAAAGTGAAATAAAACGCGTTCGTAAGGAGATCATGCAGCTCCAGACCGAACGGGGAAAGAATAAACGTGAAACGGCCAAGGACCAGGCTGATTTCAGGGACTATACGAAACGGACCGCGGATCGTCTCGCCGCGCTCAAGGACGAAACGAGCACGATCAACCAGCAGATCGCCGTTCATCAACGTAAAAACGATTCGCTTGCGGCATTGATTAATGCCGCAAACTCCCGCATTAAACAGGGCGAAATGAGTCAGGATGCGATGCGTGAAAGGCTTGCCGTTTCGTGCGACCAGATCATCGCCTCCCTTCAGAATCTTCCGCCGATGGTGCGGCAGAACCTGGTCGCCTCCGCAGCGCTCCTTAAAAGCGAACTCCGGAACAAAACGACCGACAATGTCGAAGCGCTCAACCGGTTGCAGCAGATCATGGTCCGCGCGGATGAGGTAACCGGAAGCATCCAGGTATCACAGGAATCCTCGCCGATTCCGGAAATCCGCGGGACCGTATACCGGTTGCGTATCGGCGCGTTTTTCGAGGCAGTGGTCAATATCAAGGGTGAGGAGAGCGCGGTCTGGCGCGGCGGGGAAAAACCGGAATGGACGACGGTCAAGGATCCGGCGGCGGCCTCGGAATTGCTTAAAGCGGCCAATATTCGTGAAGGTAAATCGCTCCCGTCGTTCGTCACGCTTCCGCTTGTCGACGATGCACAGGAAGGCGGCCGGCCATGAGAACGATCATCTTTTGCGTACTCATGCTCATCGTTGCGGGCGCCGGATACGCACGCGAAAAGAAAAAGGACGTCCTGGAAATCGAATTGCAGAGCCTCAACGAGACGCTGCAGGGGGTCCGCGATTCGCTCGAAGCCGAAATAGCGGCGCGCTACTCGTTCAAGCAGCACACGGTCGAACAGCGTGAAACCGACAAGGAGGAATACGAGCG
>JAFGOU010000262.1 GCA_016926315.1 Chitinispirillaceae bacterium | reverse complement strand
TCACCGGAACCGCGGTCGCGACGGGCAGAGTGACCGTGACCGTTACCGTGACGCCAACCGCCGATATTTCCAATGCCTCGCTCTATAGCGCCGTTGTTGAAAAAAAGACCACTAAAAACGCGTCGACCAACGGCGAAAAGGAGTTCCATTATGTGATGATGAAAATGGTGCCGAATGCTTCGGGAAAGCCTCTGACGCTCAGGGCGAATACCGCCGTCACGGTCAGCGATTCTGCCGCTCTTTCGGGTACGAAAATCGAGGAGATGTCCGACCTCGCGGTGGTGTCATGGGTGCAGGTTTCTGGAACGCGGGAGGTACTCCAGTCGGCGGTGGCGGCGGTCGATAATACTCCGGTTGTCAATCGTTGCCTTTTAAACGGCTGTTCTGCGGGTAATCCTCGGACGATCATCAGGAATAATGTGGTAGTAAATGCGCAGAACTCCCTGATCACGATCCATGATCTTTCCGGCAGGGAGGTCGTGAAACTGGTGAGCGCGACCGCAACGTTTGATCCTGCCGCATTAAACCTGCCGCGCGGGTGTTATATTTTAAAATCAGGCACGGGAAAACAGGCTCGAACGGGATTGATTTCCCTGACGAGATGATACCTGCCGTGCTGGTGCAGCCCTGCCGGTCACGGTGTGGTACGGTTCCGTTGCGAGCCGGGAGGCGTGGAACGTTCGGCTGACGGGCGTTGAAAACAGTAATACCCGGCGGGGAGATCCATTTTCTTTAAAGGGAGGGCACGGGATGGTCAAGCGCCTGTTCGTAGTGCTGGCTTCGATTTTCGCGGCACTGGTCATTTTCTGCGGTCCGGACGCTACCGGTCCTGATACGACCGGCATCGAGTTCACGCTTAAGGGCCCGGATGCAGCCACGGTCAGCCCGGGAGGAACGGCCAGCTTTACCATTGAAGTGACCAACCACGGTCCTGATGCAGCAGCCGTTACCTGTAAAAAAACATCCGTCGTTTTTCCGGATGCCGGCTGGAGCGCTTCGTTCTGCATTGGCGCCCTCTGTTACCCTCCCACGGTCGATTCCACCGAAACCGACCCCCTTCCGGTGAACGGCACGCTGTCCATCATCGTCGATGTCGTTGCAGGTGCGGCGAACGGTTCAGGCACCGTCGCATGCGCTATTCAGAGCGTTTCCAACCCGGAGCAGCGGTATGAGCATACCTTCATCTGCACGAGCGCGGCCCCCTGAAAAACAGCGGATGGAGATACGACCGTCAGGTACTCCGGTTTCTGCACGAACGGTTCGCCGTTTTGTGTATCTCATGATCGCGGCCGCCGGTGCCTTCTCCTGCTCGACGAATATGGGAATCCAGCCGGCCGCCGATGCCGGACGGGGTTCGCTGTTCGTTCTTGAAAAAAACAATCTGCCGGCGCGGGTGTTTCTTGACTACCGGACCACCGGCTTGGTGACGCCGGCAACGATCGAAAATGTTCCGGCAGGCAGGCATACCCTGCACCTTTTTTATCCGAACTTTCAGGCGAATCCGGCGGTACACACCGTGGAGGTGATGCATCGCCGGAGTACCGAGGTGCGGTTCGAGCTCCAGCGGGCTGCGGCGGGGTCGCTTGCCGTGGAAACCGCCCCGGACGGGGCAATGGTATCGCTCAATGCCGTCGATGTCGGAAGTGCTCCGTTATCGCTTTCAGGGATGCCTTCCGGCACCTACGTCGTTGGTGCCCGCTTGAACAATTACCGCAGCAGCGATACCGTGATCGTGGTTTCAGCGTCTCTTACGGCGCAGGCCAGGATGGTTCTGGAGCCCGTACGGTCCGTGGTCATTGAATACTTCTCGAATGTCAGCTGTCCCGGATGTCCGATTGTGGGCACGGCAGTCGATCGCCTCCTGGAAGGGCTTCCACAGTTCAAGGATATGGTAAATAAAATTTCGTTTCATGCCAATTTTCCGGCATCGAACGACCCGTTTTATCAGGCCGTGCCGGGAGAACAGATGGAAAGGGTGGGCTATTATGGCATACCGACGCTCCCGTCGGTGCGCATCAACGGGGGAGTCGTCCGGTTTTCCGATGAGAAAACATTCATCGCACAGGCAACCGGGGCCATCGAAGCGGCGTTGTCGCAGCGCGGTGCGCCGGAGCTGTCCTTTGACGCGGTCCGGCGGGACTCCTTGGCGGCGTCCGGAACAGTGTCCATCACACAGGGCGTTGACGGCGCCGGACTTTTCGTCGCGCTCGTCGAGGATTTTTTTGGTTTTGACGCGCCACCGGGAAACAACGGCCAGAAATATTTTCATGCCGTGTTCAGAGGGTTCTCGCCGGAGGCACGCGGCCTTGAAGTAACCGGTCGGGAACAACGGGTGGTTTTTACCTTTGATTGTTCGGCGTATGCGGGACGGGATCTCTCGGTCATCGCCTTTCTTCAGGTTATAGCAACACGGGAGATCGTACAGTCCCTGAAAATCAACCTTTTGCAGGAGTAGATACATGGGGTATCCGTTGCGGAGGAAACTGGCGGGGAGTTGGTGTCTGGTGGTTCTATGCTCGTGTGCCCTGCTCGGTCAGGACCGGTCGGCGGAAAAAGCGCCGATGTTCTCTCTCAAGACGCTCAGGGGTGAAACGATCAATCTCGATCAGCACCTTGGAAAGGGACCGATCGTGATCAATTTCTGGGCAACCTGGTGCGCTTCCTGCATCCTTGAAATGAAGAGCATGAAAAAGGTGTATGCCGCCTACGCGCCAAGTGGCATGCAGATGTTCTCCCTTTCGGTGGATGATAATAAAACCGAATCCCAGATACCCGGAGTCATCCGTACCTACAAACTGCCGTACACCATCCTGCTGGACGGGAAGAAGGATGTTTGCAAGGCGTTCCATGTGTCCAACGTCCCGCAGCTGTTCGTCCTGGATGCGCAGGGAAACATCGTCTATACGCATCAGGGATTTCAGAAGGGTGACGAGAAAAAGGTGGAAAAGATCATTGCCGCACTGCTGTCGCAGGAGCGGTGATGACCAAAGCGCGGGAGGCCGGAGGGGTGATGAGAGGCTGGCGCGGACAAGGGAGGATTCAGTTCGTGGCTCCGGTGGCAGTGCTGTTCCTGCTGACGTTTTCCGCATCGGGCGGCGAAAACGCGGGACGCATTGCCGGTGACCAATATCTCTACGCTGCACGCAATGCAGAAGCAGAGGATTTGACGCGGGAGAACCAGTTTGAAGATTGGGCCGCGCTTTCCCTTGCCTATGGGGATTTTGAAGCGAACATGGTGTACGAGGCGCACCTTCCGCCGCCGGACTGGTCAAGCGATACCTCCGGTCACGGCTTGTACGAACGGTGGGTGACCTGGCGGCACCGGGGGCTCTCCCTGACCGCCGGTACGTTGTATGCGCTGCTTGGCAGGGGCCTTACCCTCAAATCCCTGCGCAACCGCGATCTCCGGTACAACTCCAACATCGACGGCATGCAGGTGCAGTTTACGAACAGGTATATCGATATTACCGCCTTCAGCGGGAAACCGCGCGATTTCGCCGGTTCACGGCTGCGTCCGATACAGGGCGCCGAGTTCCGCCTGACGCCGGTTCGTTTCGGTTATGCGGGGATTACCGGCGTGCAATCCGCCTTTTTGGAGTCCGGGCACCTGAGCCGGTGGGGCTCGGGATATTTTCAGCTGCATGGCGACCGGGGAGCGGTCTATTTCGAATTCGCCGCAAAGGATTTCGGAAGCGTGCCGGAAGGGACGCTGTCGAAAAATCCCCTTGGGTCCGGCGGCACGGCATGGTATTCAACCGCCCATTCGTTCATAGGGAACGTCACCCTGCAGATCGAAGCCGCGCAATACGACTCCTTCGATTTCAGC
Organism: Chitinispirillaceae bacterium; assembly: GCA_016926315.1. Next base: position 12,913 of record JAFGOU010000262.1, on the reverse strand, counting down.
GACGTGAGAACCGTGCAGTCGAAAAACACGCTGGCGATGCTGAATACTCCTCCGCCGGCCCTTAAGGAGCACGCTTTTTCGCTCATGAACCGGGCGCAGCCGGTGATTGACGCCAATAATCATACCGCACTTCACGGGGAGGCAACCTGGGCGATCAGCGATGAGAACAATATCTCACTGAACGCCAGCAGGGCGATGACCCGGCGGGAGCCGTGGTCGCGCAGGAGCGAACCGTTTCTCCGGTGTTTTGATTTTTTCGGTGATTCCACCGACGCCCGCGGCATCGTGTATCCGGCGGCCGATTACAGCGATATTTTTCTGAAAGGGGAGATGGTCCTGCCCGGGAACATCGACTGGGTTGCGGGAACCGGTTACCAGCAGTCGGTTGACGCGAGAAATGTTAATTTCGTTGCGGGCGGTGACTGGGGAATCGTAGACAATCATTCCCTGCAGGGCGGGTTTGAGCATCAATGGAGCATGATCCACTATTCGCGTCGTACGTTTTACCACCAGTTGTATTCGCTGTCGGTCGCACGCGCGTCCGCGCCGCGTGTCTCGCTTTCGCTTTTCGGGGAATTTTCGGTGGAGCCGGTGTCCCAGACCAGCGACCGGATCGACCGGTGGCTGGGCGCACAGATCAACTGGACCATCCGTTCGCGGCACGATCTGACGGTTTTTGCGGGAAAACGGAAAAAGGGCAAGATCTGCGCCGGCGGAGTGTGCGTGAACAAACCGGAGTTTTCCGGAGTGGAACTTGTGCTGATCTCGAAATGGTAACCGTACCTGCCTGAAAATCCTCACCGTACCGCTGACTATTACTATTTTCCTTGGTTACACAGGGTAGTTTCGCCGCTATCGGAAAGGGTAGGGAGAGCAACCATGAGCGAACATGAGAAAGAGATCCTGCCGCATAACCTTGAGGAAGCTCAGAAACGGATCCGCGAACTGGAGGATTGGGCAGGCCAGATCGAAAAAGAACAGCAGGAGCTGTCAAAAAGCGAATTGGAGCACCGGACCGCGTTTGAAAACAGCGGGACCGGCATGGTGGTGATCAGGGAAGATATGATGGTCATCATGGCGAATCGACGGATTCAGGACATCATAGGGTTTTCGAGCGACGAGGTTCGCTATAAAAGAAAGTGGACCGATTTTGTTCTGCCCGAGGATATCCCGATGTGCGCCGCATATCACTTCGCCCGGCGCAAGTACCCGGAGAGCGCTCCTTCGGAGTACGAGTTCCGCGTTATCGACAAGGATCACGCCATCCGGTGGGTGCTGGCAACCGTGGCAATGATACCCGGCACGACCCACAGTCTGGTTTCCATGCTCGATATTACGTCGCGAAAAAACATGGAACGGGCGCTGCGTGAGAGCGAACAGCGTTTCAAGGAGACGGCGGATCTGCTGCCGGGTATAATCGCCGAAATGGACACGTCGCTTAATCTTACCTACATTAACACAATAGGAATCAAGGCCTTCGGGTTTTCGCAGGAGGATATCGAAAAGGGGGTCAACGCCAATGAGTTTATTTTTCCCGAAGACCGTGAACGGATCGCCACGGACATGAGCAATATTTTCCACGGTGACTTCGGCAACCCGTCCATTTACCGTTTTTCAACCCGACACAAAACGGTTTTGCACGTGCTCATCAACGCCGCCCCCATCGTGCGCGAGGGTACCATAAACGGTATCAGGACCTGTATCATCGACGTCTCGGAACAGGTTGCGGGCGAGGCAAAGCTCAAGGCGAGCGAAGAGCGGTTCAGGACCATCTTTCAGCAGTCTCCCATAGGGATCGCGCTTATGAGCCGCGAGGGCAGTTTGCTCGATATGAATCAGGCGTTCAGGAACATGTTCGCGCATACCGAGAGAGAGGGCGTATTAGATTTGTTCTCGCTCATGGCGCTCACGGCGGAGGGAAAAGAGCGTATTTGTTCCGGAGCGGGCCTCCAGCGCGAGACCTCTATAGGCGGTGAGGGAGCGGCAGAGGGTTCCTCGGGTTCCCCAAAGCGGTGGTTTGATTGGCATATCACCCCGCTTGGTTCAGGTACCGGCGATACGGCGGGGTGCCTGGTGCAGGTGGAAGAGGTCACCCTGGCGCGACAGGAGCAGGAGATGAAACTGGCCAAACAGCGTGAGGCGACACAGAAGGCCGAGGCGCTGGTTGCGGGTCTTCGCTATGAGCTGCTAGAAAAGGCGAGGTTCCACTCCATGGTGAGCAGAAGCCCTGACATGCGAAAGATTTTCGACACACTTCCGGAGATTGCCTGTGCCGAGGCGCCGGTCTTTATATCCGGAGAGAGCGGTACCGGAAAGGAACTCGTCGCCCAGTCGCTGCACGATCTTTCGTCCCGCAAGGGAAAACCCTTTATCGCGATCAATTGCGGGGCCCTGCCCGACACCCTGCTCGAATCGGAACTTTTCGGCTACCGTGCCGGAGCGTTTACCGATGCAAAGAAGGACAAGCCCGGCAAGTTCGCGCTTGCCGAAGGGGGGACGATTTTCTTCGATGAAATCGGCGATATTTCGCCGGCCATGCAGGTCAAGCTGCTCCGGGTGCTCCAGGAGCGGAAATACGAACCGCTCGGCGCCACAAGCACCGTTAAAACCGATGTCCGCGTTGTCGCGGCCACCAACCGCGATCTCGACGACATGGTAAAAAAAGGGACGTTCCGCGAAGACCTTTTTTACCGGATCAATGTCGTCGCCGTCGCGCTGCCGCCGCTGCGCGACCGCCGCTGTGACATTCCGCTGCTGTGCGACCACTTCATCGAGCGGTTCAACGCCCGTTTTTCAAAAGGGGTCAAGGGTATTTCGCAGGAGGCCATGGAGGTGATCCTGGCCCATGATTTTCCGGGCAATATCCGCGAGCTGGAGAATCTCATCGAGCACGCATTCGTTTTTTGCAAGGAAGAGATGGTGCAGGTGCAGCACCTGCCGGCCGCGATGAGAAAAACCGTTGGCGGTTCGGAGAGCGACGTACTCGCCCGCATCGACAACTTCGACGAGCTCGAAAAGATGTACATCAACGCCGTGCTCAAAGAGGTGGGCGGCAACAAGGAAAAAGCGTCGCAGCGGCTCGGGGTGCATAAGGCGACGCTGTTCCGGAAGCTGAAGAAGCTCGGTATATAATAAGTTGTTTGTGGCAATGTATTCACCATAAGTGAACGATGGAGAATAACTACGCCGATGACAGGACTCAAGGATGGAAATGGCCGGTTTTGCTCATCAATAACGTATGCGTTTCCTCATGACGTGAAGCTGTATTAGAAACAGTTTTTTCTGCTTCGTCAGTTTGATTTTTGAACCAGATAAATCTTCCATCCTATTGACAATGATTATGATATAATTGCTTTGGAGTCATTTACGTACCAGCAATGTTGTATAAAGGCAGCATTCCTTCGATTAAATGCTGACGATGAGGAATGTGCTGATGATAAACTGGAATGGATTTAATGATCACTCCCGAACAAAAAGCCCGCGAAACGATCGACCGCATGCTCAATGATGCTGGCTGGGTCATTCAGAACATGAAGGAGTTCAATCCCGGTGCAGGACTCGGGATAGCCGTTCGAGAATATCCCACCGACAGCGGCGAGGCGGATTATGTTTTGTTTATTGACAGGAAACCTGTCGGAGTCATTGAGGCGAAAAAAGAAGGAGTTCCCCTCAGTAAGGTAGAGGAACAAGCGGAACGATACGGAAAAAGTGAGTTAAAATACATCCGTACTTCCGACCTTCCTTTTATATGTGAAAGCACGGGTATCGAAACTCGATTTACCGATAACCGCGATCCTGCCCCTCGCGCTCGTGAGATTTTCACCTTTCCTCAACCAGCGACTATCCAGGAGCAGCTGCAACAGGAAAGCACCCTTAGAAAGCGGCTTCAGCAGATTCCTGCACTTGATCCTGTAGGCTTGCGGAAGTGTCAGCAAAAAGCGATAACAAACCTCGAAATCTCTTTCCGAAACAACCGTCCCAAAGCCCTTGTCCAGATGGCGACAGGCAGCGGAAAAACGTTTACGGCCATCACCTCGGTATATCGCCTCTTGAAATTTGCCAAGGCAAAACGGGTATTGTTTCTGGTAGATACAAAAAACCTTGGGGAGCAGGCCGAACAGGAGTTCCAGGCATATACACCGAATGATGATAAACGAAAATTCACCGAACTGTACGGCGTTCAGCGTCTCCAATCGAATTTCATCGATAAATCAAGCCAGGTCTGCATCAGTACTATCCAGCGGATGTATTCCATTTTAAAAGGGGAACCCCTTGATCCAAGTGCGGAAGAACAGTCGCTCTATGAGATCCAGTGGCAGAATCAGACACCCAAAGAGGTCTGTTATAAAAACTGTATCCGCCTGAATTTTTCGATTTCGTCATTGTCGATGAGTGCCACCGTTCGATCTATAACCTCTGGAAGCAGGTGCTGGATTACTTCGATTCTTTCCTCATCGGGCTTACCGCCACACCTGATGCCCGCACTTTTGGCTTTTTCAACGAGAACGTCGTATCCGAGTATACACATGAGGACGCCGTTGCCGACGGGGTAAACGTACCGTATGACGTCTATACCATCGAAACCGAGATAACTCAACGCGGCTGCAAAATCGCTGCAAAAGAGTTCGTGGATTTCCGAAGCCGCGAGACCCGTAAAAAACGGTGGGCACAGCTCGATGAGGAGGTCACTTATGCAGAGTCAGATCTCGATAAGGGGGTCGTAAACCCGAGCCAGATACGTCAGATTGTGCGGGTATACCGTGATAAGCTGAAAATGGAGATCTTTCCTGGCCGAAAAGAGGTTCCAAAGACACTGATTTTTGCCAAGACCGATAGTCATGCTGACGATATAATTCAGATCGTCCGTGAGGAGTTCGGGGAGGGGAACGAGTTCTGTAAAAAGGTGACCTATCGATCAGAGGAGGATGCAAAATCTGTCCTGCAAGCATTCAGGACGGCATACAACCCGCGTATCGCCGTTACAGTAGACATGATCGCCACCGGCACCGATGTGAAACCTATAGAAGTCCTGTTGTTCATGCGGGACGTTCGGTCGAAGAACTACTTCGAGCAGATGAAAGGGCGGGGCACTCGTACCTTTCAGGCCGACGATCTTAAAAAGGTCACCCCGAGCGCTTCATCGAACAAAACGCATTTCGTCATCGTGGATGCGGTAGGTGTCTGCAAATCCATTAAGACCGACAGCCGTCCGCTCGAACGCAAGAGGACGGTTCCCCTTAAGGATCTGATGCTGAACGTTATCATGGGGAACCGTGATGAGGACACAGTCACCTCTCTTGCCAACCGCCTTGCCCGCCTTAATAATCAGGTTGATGACAATGAACGCAAGCGATTTTCCGCGGAAGCTGGCGGCAAAGCCATTACTGATGTGATCCATGAGATGTTCGATGCGTTCAACCCCGATAAAAATATCGAGCGGGCGCGGAAGAAATTTAAAATTCCTGTGGGCAAGGACCCAACCGAAAAACAGGTCGCCGAAACACAACAAAAGGCGGCTTTTGACGCAACAAAGATATTCGAAAATCCAAAGCTCCGTGATTTTATCGAGAACGCCCGAAAGGCACATGAACAGATCATAGACGGCATCAATCTCGACAAGGTCACATCCTCCGGCTTTGACGAACAGGCCAGGGAACAGGCAACAACCATTATTCAGAACTTTGCCTCCTTTATTGCAGACAATAAAAACACCATCACCGCCCTCTCGATTTTTTACGACCAGCCCTGGCGTCGCCGGGAGCTCACCTTCCAGATGATAAGCGACCTCTGCGAAGCCATCAGACAGAACAGACCGAATCTGCTTCCGTTCGCGGTCTGGCAGGCGTACGAGCGGATCGAACAGGTGGCGGGCAAGCGGCCTGAAAACGAGTTCGTCGCCCTGGTATCGCTCATACGACGGGTCCTGAATATCGATAAAGTCCTGACTCCTTATGACGGAACCGTAAACCGTAACTTCCAGTCCTGGATCATGGGCAGGCACAAGGGCAATGCCCCGAAATTCTCTGAAGAACAGATGCTTTGGCTCAGGATGATAAAAGACCATATCGCCACCTCAATGCATATGGGTAGGGAAGACTTCGATTACAGCCCCTTTGCGGAACAGGGAGGGCTAGGCAAGGCGTGGAAACTGTTCGGAGAGGAGTTGGATGGGATTTTGGAAGAGATTAATGAGGGGTTGGCGGCGTAGTTTTTATTTGAGGATGTTTTATATTATAATTAAGGGGTTTCAGGAGGTCGCTTTGCTGTTATGATGTATTACCGAAGAAAAATACTGCTGGCTTTTTTTAAGGCCTTCGGCAGCCGGGTTGATAAAATCCGGTTGCAGAAGCTGCTTTTTTTATTCTGTCAGGAGCAGGAAAAGCCGGCGTTCCATTTTATTCCCTACAAATATGGCTGTTTTTCGTTTCAGGCGAATACGGACCTGCTGACATTAAAAAAAATGGGGATGGTTAATGACAGTGAAAGCGAGTGGATGTTAAAGCCGGAGACGAACGAAAAGGTGGCTCTTTCCGAGGCTGATGAGAAACTGCTGGCAGAAATCGAGAGCCGGTTTTCCGGGATGGATAAGACAGAATTGATCCGGTATACCTATACGCAATTCCCCTTTTATGCGGTTAACAGCACGGTCCTTGAGAGGAATTTAACGCCATCTGAAATTTCCGTGGTCAGGAAGTCGATTGCACGAGATACTGCGGCCACGCTGTTCACCATCGGGTATGAAGGAAAAACTCTTGAGGAATTTATCAATATCCTTCTGAGACAAAATGTGTCATTGCTGTGCGATGTCCGGAAAAACGCTTTCAGCATGAAATATGGCTTTTCAAAAGGGACGCTCAAAACAGCATGTGATAATGCTAAAATTCGGTACATACATTTTCCCGGTTTGGGAATCGAATCCGCACAGCGGAAGGACCTGGCTACAAAAGCAGATTATACCGAGCTCTTTGAAACATATAAGAAAACGGTACTTGTCCAAACGACCGACCTGCAACAGGAGGTCTGTCGGTACATTCAAAAAGCCGGACGAGCTGCACTTATGTGCTTTGAAGCCGATCCCTCGATGTGTCACCGGTCCCGCCTGGCAGAAGCGCTCCTCCCGCCGTTGTCATCATCTAACATCCCCCTGGTACATCTTTAAATGGCTAAGGAAAAAATATTAATAATAGCAAAAACTTATCCGCGACCGTCAAAGAAATACGATGAATTAGTCTGCACAGCAGGGGTCAGAGCGGATGGAAGCTGGGTCCGTATTTATCCAGTACCGTTTAGGAAACTCGATTTCGAGATACAGTTTAAGAAATTCCAATGGATAGAAGCAGATATCGAAAGAAACCTTTCAGATTCGCGGCCTGAAAGTCACAAGCTTAAAAGCCACCATGCCATTAGAATTCTTAATGAAATTCCGACCGATAAGGACGGTTCATGGCAACAACGTCGGCAATTGCTTTTAAAGCATGTATATACCAACCGAGCGGCATTGGTCAAAGAAGCCTATCTGCCCGGAAAGCGAACTTCCCTGGCGGTGTTCAAACTGCAGAAAATAACGGATTTTAAAATACAGGAAGAATCAAACCGCGAGTGGGACAAGGAAAAGCTTGAATTTATTAAAGCCCGCGCCCAGCAGATAGATCTTTTTGCCGGAGAGAGAAACCCCTTCGAAGTTGTTAAAAAAATACCCTATAGTTTTTCTTACGAATTTCAGGATGATGAACATAAGACGAGCACTCTGCGGATAATCGATTGGGAAATCGGCGCATTGTTCTTGAATTCCATGAGAAGGCATAAAAACGACGAGAAAAAAGCCTGTGCGGATGTTCGCAAGAAATACTGGGACGATTTTGCACTGACAAAAGATGTCTACCTGATTTTAGGCACCACGCTGGAATATCATAACCGGAATGCTCCGAATCCGTTTGTGATTATCGGGGTTTTCCCGCCGAAACATGAGCAGAAACAGAATGCGGAACAGATGAAAATGGAATTATAACCATGATACTACCAGAAACATGGTGTAATACTACACTTGATTTTATCAGATGTGATAAAAAAACCAGCGTAAACCCGTCAAAAAATCCGAACCAGAATTACGAATTATATAGCATACCTTCACATGAATCGTTAAAGCCAGAGATCGCTTTAGGCAAGGAAATCGGCTCGTCAAAAATATCTGTTGAGCCGAACACTGTACTACTTGGAAAAATTAACCCTCGAATAAATCGTGTCTGGATTGTCGGCAATTTTACAATACACCAAAAGATCGCTTCTACCGAATGGATACCGTTTTTTCCTTTGGATGGAATTCTGCCACACTACCTCAGCTATTATTTGCAGACTAATACTTTGCGGGACTTCTTGGCACATAACGTTTCAGGTGTCGGCGGATCATTAATGAGGATTAAACCAACGACATTAAACGGATATGACTTTCCCCTACCCCCGCTCCCCGAACAGCACCGCATCGTCGCCAAAATCGAAGAACTCTTCTCCGACCTCGACGCCGGGATCGCTTCGCTGAAAAAGGTGAAAGAGCAGCTCAAGACCTACCGGCAGTCGGTGCTGAAATGGGCGTTTGAGGGGAAGCTGACCGAGGAGTGGCGCAAGAAACACAAATCCCTGTTTAGAACATTTTCTGCTTTTATTCAAAAACATGCAAATAAGCAATTAAGTCTAAATCCAGACATTTTGCGAGAATATAATTCCGTCGACAATATTCCGGATGAATGGGTTTTAAAAAGAATTGGAAACGTATTTAATGTTTTTGTAGGTTCAACACCAAGCAGAGGGATGCCCACTTTTTGGAACGGCGAGATTCCGTGGGTAAGTAGTGGCGAAGTTGCTTTTTGCAGAATAAAAGATACACGGGAAAAAATATCCACAGCCGGTTATAAGAATTCATCGACAAAGCTTCACCCTATTGGTACGGTTTTAATTGGAATGATTGGTGAGGGTAAAACAAGAGGACAATCGGCAATCCTTGATATCGAAGCATGCAACAATCAAAATAGTGCTGCAATAAGGGTTTCAGAAATTGGTTTCCCTCCCGAATTCATTTATTACTATCTCGTTTATCGATATGAAGAATCAAGAAAATTAGGGTCCGGCAATAATCAGCCAGCACTTAATAAAAGTCGTGTTCAAGCAATACCTATCCCGATAACTAATGTTGAAGAACAGAACGCCATCGTCTCCGCCATTGAATCCCGTCTCTTCCTCGCCGACAATCTCGAAAAAACCATCGACGCAGCCCTGTCCCAATCCGATGCGCTTCGCCAGTCCATCCTCAAACGCGCCTTTGAGGGAAAGCTCGTCCCCCAGGACCCGAACGACGAGCCTGCGGCAAAACTACTCGAACGGATAAAAGCAGAAAGAGAGAAAATAACCGAAAAGAAAAGGAGCAGAAAATGAGCTCCATTTTCCACGAACGTATTACGCTCCCCAGTCTTCGAAGGCGATTCAATAATCGGGTTTTTGCTATACCAGAGATTCAGCGTTTATACGTCTGGGACCGGAAGCGAGTCTGCGAATTAATGGATAGTATCTATAACCACTATCCAATCGGAGTTTTTTTAATTTGGAAAACGCACGGAACGAGGAACGTTGAAATACGAAATAATAATAATACAATTTTACCACCCTTTAACTTAAAAAACCATTATGCAGAGATTCTTATCGATGGGCAACAACGCTTATCTTCAATATATGGAATTCTTCAGGGGTTAACGCCCGACCAAGATAAAAATACCGAAATCAATTTTACGAAGATATTTTTTGACACAGATCCTTCTCCTGATAAAATGTTTATCTATTCCAAGCGATCGGAGAGTGGTGAAGACGGGTTGATCAGCCTGCATGAAATACTCACTGAAATTCCATCTACAATCAAATGGCGATATCGCCTGTCGCGGAGAGCTTTTCACGCTGTGAAGAAATGCTCCGACAGATTCAAGTCTTACAAGTATCATGCCCTTTGCATTAAAACAACCTCGATCGAAGAGGTTAGGGAGACGTTTATTCGAATCAATTCAAAGGGTATGACTGTGGGAAGGGCAGATACCCTATTTGCAAAGACGACCCAAATAGGGCTTCGGGATTTAGTAGCAAACACTCGCCGGTCCCTTACAAAAAATGGTTTGAATTGGATGCGCCCGGAGGCGTTTGTTTACACCCTTGCTCTGGCCAACGGCGAAACACGAATCGGCAAAACGGCCCTGGATGCTTTTCAGCGAAAATTTGAAAAAAAGAATATCGGGAGAAAAGAATTCCAGCGCGTCTGGAAAAAATATGATAATGCTTTTGGTTTGGCTGCGGACTATCTGCTGCAGGAATTCACCATTACAGACTATAACCTGCTACCGAATGATAATATTTTCACCATGCTCTCGCTGTTCCACTTCTGGAATGGAAGAAGGGCGACTCGTTACCAGAAACGGGAGTTGAATAAATGGTTCTGGCATACGGCGCTCGGGGAACGATATTCCGGCGCAGCATTTAATAAAAACATCCCGGCCGATGTAAAATTCATGAATCGGCTTTCAAGAAATGCCCATACCAAATATTTCGTTGAGGATAAAATCAATGCGATTGATTTTTTGAAGCACAATTATAAACTGATGAACCAGTCGGCGTCGGTGTGTGCGTTTTTCCTCTTTTTAAAATTGAAAAAACCGCGGTATCTGGAAACTGGCGAACCTATGTTGCTCGATGGTGCATCGGCAATCGCCAACAGAAAAGACCGGCACCATATTTTCCCCCATTCTTTGTTGTCACGGCGGTTCAGATCAAAGTGGACACACTCGCTTGCCAATATCTGTTTCCTGGCAGCCGATGAAAATCAGTCTATCAGCAACAACCATCCTTCGGTTTACCTCGAAGATTATCGGAGTAAGAGAAATTTTGGAACTATTCTGAAGAGCCATCTTATTCCCTACTGGAATAATTGCGGCATATGGGATAAAAACGTGAAACGTGGTTTTATCGAATTTTTAAATCAAAGAAGCGATTGGATTACCAGCGAGATTGAAAAAACAGCCGGATTCAGGCGCTGGAAGCTGTTTGAAAAGTTCGATGAGATAAGAAGGATATAAAATGACTGAAAACACCTCCTCAATCATCTCCAAAGTCTGGAACTTCTGCCACACCCTCCGCGACGACGGTGTTGGCTACGGCGATTACCTCGAACAGCTCACGTTCCTTCTGTTCCTGAAGATGGCGGACGAGTATTCCAAACCGCCGTACAATCGCGACACCCACATCCCCAAGAAGCACAACTGGCCAAGTCTCGTTGAAAAAAACGGCGCTGCCCTGGAAGCTCATTACATCGAAGTGCTCCAGAGGCTTGGGGAAGAGAAGGGGATGCTCGGGCAGATTTTCTTCAAGGCTCAGAACAAGATCCAGGACCCGGCCAAGCTTTACAAGCTGATCCAGATGATAAACGAGGAGTCCTGGGTCATGCTCGGGACCGACGTCAAGGGCGATATTTACGAGGGCCTGCTCGAAAAGAACGCCGAAGATACCAAAAGCGGGGCTGGCCAGTATTTTACCCCCAGAGCGCTCATAGCCGCCATGGTGGAGTGTATGCGGCCGGAGCCCATGAAGTCCATGGCCGACCCGGCTTGCGGCACCGGCGGTTTTTTCCTGGCATATTATGATTACCTGGCAAAGACCCACAAACTCAATAAAGACCAGAAAGAGTTCCTGAAGTACAGGACCTTCACGGGTTGGGAGATTGTTGCGAATACGGCCCGGCTCTGCCTCATGAACCTGTTTCTGCACAATATCGGCGACATGAACAGCGAACCGCCGATAACCCGCAACGACAGCCTTATTTCCGACCCGGGAAAACGGTTCGATTACGTGCTTACCAATCCGCCGTTCGGGAAAAAGAGTAGCGTTACGGTGACGAACGAAGATGGGGAACAGAAAAAAGAGGCGCTCACCTACAATCGTCAGGACTTCTGGGCCACCACGAGCAACAAGCAGCTGAATTTCGTCCAGCATATACGGTCGATATTGAAAATCGACGGCAGGGCAGCGGTTGTTGTGCCGGATAATGTGCTTTTTGAGGGCGGGGCTGGGGAGACTATCCGAAAACGGTTATTAACCAGTTGTGATGTTCATACCCTCCTGCGGTTACCTACGGGGATTTTCTACGCCCAAGGAGTCAAAGCCAACGTAATTTTCTTCGATAACAAACCCGCCAGCAAGGAGCCGTGGACAAAAGAACTCTGGATATACGACCTGCGGACAAACATCCATTTCACGCTTAAAAACAATCGTATGTCGAGCGATAGCCTGTCGGATTTCGTTAAATGCTATAATCCCGAAAACCGCCATAGACGCAAGGAAACGGAAAGGTTCAAGAAATTCACCTACCCCGCCGACATCGCTGCACGCGATAAAACCAACCTCGATATTTTCTGGCTCAAGGATGAAAGCCTCGGGGATATGGAAAACCTGCCTGACCCTGATGTGCTGGCGCTGGAGATCGTGGAGAATCTGGAGGCGGGGTTGGAGAGTTTTCGGGAGATTGTGGAGAGTTTGAATGGGAAGTGAATTTTAATTTCAGAATTTGAATGGCATTTAAATTTTATAGGATAATACACCCTTTACAATACCCTCGATTCGGAAATCTCCTTGCGGCAGAATGGGTGCAAAGGCGGAATTTAAAGAAATCAAAAATACCTTTTCATTTTCTTTTTGAAATTTTTTTATAATAGCCATCTCGTCATTTATACATACTACAATACTCCCATTTTCCGCAATCGATGTTCGTTTCACAATACAGAGGTCACCAGAATGGATTCTAGGAACCATAGAATCGCCCTTAGCTTTCACTAAAAACGCATCCTTTGCGGAAAACCCAATTATTTGCGATGATATCGGTATCCGATCC
>JAFGOU010000261.1 GCA_016926315.1 Chitinispirillaceae bacterium | reverse complement strand
GAACTGCATGAGCATGTGACTGCTCATTGAAAGAATGAGCGGCAGCGCAAGGTGAAAAATATCGCGATAGGAGGTTTTTAAGGGGTGCACCGGCATAGGGTCGGTTGTTTTCAAAACTCCGCGTTTCCCGGATACCTCGGATACGGCATCACATCGCGAATGTTCTGCATGCCGGTGACGAGAAGGAGCAGCCGCTCGAAGCCGAGGCCGAAACCGGCATGCGGGGTGGTGCCGAACCGGCGCAGGTCGAGGTACCACCAGTAGCTTTTTTCGTCGAGTCCGAGCTCCCCGATGCGCGACCGAAGCACGTCATGGCGTTCCTCACGCTCGCTGCCGCCGACGATCTCGCCGATACGGGGAACCAGAACGTCCATGGCGGCGACGGTTTTTCCGTCGTCATTCTGCCGCATGTAAAAAGCCTTGATCGATTTGGGATAATCGTATACGATGACGGGTTTTTTGAAGACGGTCTCGGTAAGAAAGCGTTCATGTTCCGATTGTATATCGCTCCCCCACTCCACCGGGAACTCGAATGAGGAGTTGTTCTTCCGCAGAATCTCGATCGCGCCGTCGTAAGTGATCCGCTCAAACGGGTTGGCCGCGATCGTTTCGAGACGGGCTATGCACTCCGGATCGATACGCTCGTTGAATAGCGTAAGGTCGTCGCGGTTCCTTTCGAGAACGTCTCCCGCAAGATACCGCACCATCTTTTCCGCCAGGTCCATGTCGCCCTGAAGCCGGCAAAAAGCCATTTCAGGTTCCACCATCCAGAATTCGGCCAGATGGCGCGGGGTGTTGGAGTTTTCGGCGCGGAAGGTCGGACCGAAGGTGTAAATGTTGCCGAGCGCAAGGGCGCAGATCTCCCCTTCGAGCTGGCCGGACACCGAAAGGCCGGCCTTTTTTCCAAAAAAATCCTTCGAATAATCGATGTTCCCGGCTTCCGTACGCGGAGGGTTTTCCATATCAAGGGCCGTTACCTGAAACAATGCGCCGGCCCCTTCGCAGTCGCTTGCCGTGATGACGGGCGTATGCACGTAGAAAAAACCGCGCTCCTGGAAAAACCGGTGGATGGCGAACGAGAGCGAACTGCGCAGACGCATCACGGCGCCGAGCGCATTGGTTCGCGGCCGCAGGTGCGCGATTTCACGGAGGTATTCGAAGGTATGCCGCTTTTTTTGAAGCGGATAATCCGGCGGCGCAAACCCGTGGACGGTTACCGAGGTCGCCTGAAGCTCGAAGCGCTGTCCCTTTCCCGGCGACAGCACGACCGTGCCCTCAACGGTAACACTTGAGCCGGTGGACAAACGGGCGATTTCGGCCGCATAGTTCGGGAGCGAATCAGGCGCGACCGCTTGCAGGTTGGCGAGGCATGAGCCGTCGTTGATTTCGATGAACGAAAATCCGCTGGAGTCCCGGCGGGTCCTGATCCAGCCGTTGATACGGACTTCGTTTCCTTCTTCCGAATGCGACAGGAGGTCCTTGATCTGAATGATGTGCATAGCTTACTCGTTATGATAGTCGATGAGGGTGAGCGGATGATAGCTGCCTATTTTCTTTTCATATCCCAGAAACGGCAGCCCGATAATGCCGAACATCCCGGCGACGGCCGCACCACGGCGCTCGACCATTGCAGCGACCGCCTGGAGGGTTCCGCCGGTGGCGATGAGATCGTCGATAACGAGCCATCGTTTGCCCGGCGTCAGGTCGTCAACATGGATTTCAAGCGTCGCCTCGCCGTACTCCAGCGCGTAACTTTCGCTGATCGTTTTTCCCGGCAGCTTGCCTTTCTTTCGCGCCAGAACGAGCGGGATCCGCCGTTCGATCGCAAAACAGGAGGCGACGAGAAACCCGCGGCTTTCTATCGCGATCACGCCGTCGATATTCTCTCCGGGGCAGCATTCGAGCATCCGGTTGATGACGTACCGGTAAGCCTCCGGATTGGTGAAAATGCTCGTGATATCGTAGAACAGGATACCGGGTTTTGGGAAATCCTTTACCTTTCGTATCGCCTTGTCGAGGTCCATGCTGGGGTCTCCTTTACGGTTGCGGTTCATTGAAAAAAAAGGAAGTCATCTTCCTGCGTCTCCGGCCGGTACGGGCGTCCCGTCCCACTCGATCTCCCTCGTCTGGTTTCCCCGGTCACGGAATCTGATGATCCGCGTATTCGGCGGCAGAACGCCGGGAAAAAGCGTGCCCCATTCCACCAGGCAGACCGCCTCGCTACCCGCATAGTCGGGAAACCCGGTTTCAACGAGCTCCGAGGCATCGGCGAGCCGGTAGAAATCAAAATGGCAGACCGGAAAGGCCGGGGTTTCGTATATATTCAGAATCGAAAAGCTGGGGCTCCTGACCGCTGCTTCTTTCGAAAGCGCGGCGACGAAACCGCGCACGAATTCGGTCTTGCCGGCGCCGAGATCGCCTTCAAGGGCGAACACGTCCCCCGGCCGGGCCGAGGCGGCCGCGCGCGCGCCAAGCGCGCGCGTTTCGGCGGCCGAAACGGACCGCGCGATCATAGCGGCGTGAGTACCGACAGGGGTACGATCATTTCGTCAAGCGATATGCCGCCCTGCTGGAAGGAGTTACGGTTTTCAAGGGTGCCCTCCCTGGCGCTTTCGGGCTGGGTGAAATAATAATTATCCTTTGCGATAAGACAGCCCGGCGCTCGTTTGATACGCGGCAGTTTAAAATGGCGAGGATCGTTGAGCGACACGACGCGCCGCTCGTCGGCCGTGATCTGCTTCCCGAATTTATACCGCAGACCGGCATCGAGTTGCCTGGCGCCGTAGAGTTCGGTTTTCCTGGTGCAGAAAACCGTACCGTGATCGGACGTAATCACCACGACGCACTGCTTCCTCGACAGATCCTTCAACAGCCGGAAAAGGGAAGAGTGTTCAAACCATGAGCGGGTAACCGAACGCAAGGTCCGCTCATCCCGCGCGATTTCACGCGTCAGGGGTGTGCAACCGCTCCCCCGGGTGAGCAGATTGACCGAATCGGTCACGATAACGACCAACCTGCTCTTTCCCTGCTGTGCCTGGTCCGGGCCGAGATGGCGCGCCTCGGTCATATGAAAATAGCTCAGGCCGCTGCCGATCTTGATCCCTGATTTCTGCAGGTTATGTTTGATCAGTTTGGTCTCAAGACGCACCGCGATGTCGTGATCGTACGGGTCATTGTTCCAGGCTTCAGGGAACATCCCTTCTATTTCAAGGGGGAATTCTCCGGCCAGAAGGGATGCCCGCGCGAACGGCGTATCGGTGGGCAGCACCGAGAAGAAGTAATTCCTCTGTACCGTAAACAGGGAACGGATGAACTCCTCGATGCACAGGTACTGATCGAGCCGCATGCCGCTGCAGACAACCAGATAGACCGGACGTTTGCGTTCGAACAGCGGAAAGACATGACGTCCCAGGGCGGTGACCGACAGGGTCGGCGGTTTGTTGTCCCCTTTGATCCAGTTGCCGTAATGTTCCTCGATAAAATTGGCAAATGCGGTGTTACTGTCGGACTTCTGGCCGGCATGGGTCTGGCGGAGTCCTTCGTCCTCGACTTTATCCAGCTCGGCGTCCCAGCGCGTAAGGTTTTCGTAGAGTTTGACCCACTGAAGCGTTTCGAGACGGCCGCGCAGGGCGGTGGTGGTTTCTGAATAGCTGCGCAGGAACTGCTGCCTGATCTCCGAGGCAATGAATGTTTTTGATTCGAGAAGACGTTTACACACAAGAAGTATCTGGCTCGGATTGACCGGTTTGGTGAGGTAGCCGTCGATTTTCTTGCCGATCGCCTGCTCCATCAGCCGTTCTTCCTCGCTTTTCGTGACCATCACCACCGGCAGGTCGGGTCGCAATTCCTTGATCTCCTCGAGCGTGGTCAACCCATCCTTGCCGGGCATCTGTTCGTCAAGCAGCACGATGTCGTACTCCTGGGGTTTTTCCGCGATCATCTGTACCGCGTCGTCACCCGTAAATACCGGGACTACGTGATATCCGCGCGTTTCGAGAAACATGACGTGCGCCCGCAGCATTTCGATTTCGTCATCCACCCACATTACGGTCTTGCGGAATCCTGCCATGGTGTTTTCCTGTCAGACGGTGAGTTTTTTCAAACGTTTCGCCTTTGCGTGGACCGGAAGGTCCACGCAGAAAACGGTCCCCTTGTCCTTTTTCGACCAGTGGACGAATATCCGTCCCTGATGGTAGTCTTCAATGATTCTTTTCGCCAGCGTGAGCCCGAGTCCCCAGCCCCGTTTTTTGGTGGTGAAACCCGGCGCAAATATTTTTTTATGCGCCTCCCAGGTGATTCCCCTGCCGTTATCGGCATGGTAGACGCGCACCATCCGTTCATGATCGTTATATTCGGTGCGGATTTCGATCCGTCCCGCTTCCTGCTGTATCGCATCGATGGAGTTCTTGAGCAGGTTTTCGAACACCCATTCAAGAAGTTCGCGATTCGCCCTTACCGGAGGAATCGTGCCGAAGTGCGGGCGCATCTCGATTTTTCTCTTGACAAAAGGCAGGCGTATCTGGTAATAGTCCATGCAGTCATGCAGCACCTCGTTCAGGTCGCAGTACTCGAGTACCGGGACCGACCCGATCTGGCTGAAGCGCGAGCTGATCTTGCGCAGACGCTTGAGATCGCTGTCCATGTCGGCGCATATTTTTTCGATCTCGCCGGCGATCTCCTCGGGTCGCTTGCCGCTTTCGGGATCGCCGGAGGAGCGGAGATATTCGACCCACCCCATGAGCGCGGTGATCGGCGTGCCAAGCTGGTGGGCGGTCTCCTTTGCCAGCGCCACCCAGAGGTTGCTCCGTTCGTTAAGCCTGAAGTTATGGAACGATACGTACATGATCAGCGCGAAAACCGTAAACAGCGCCGTCATGGCGATTGAAAGCATGGTGAGGTTTTTTATCGTGCTGCTCCGTCCCATGAGCAGGTAACCGGTCACCGGACCGTTACCGCCCTGCCTGATGGCACAGACGACGCCCCGTTTCCGCAGACGTTCCGCCCGCTTTTTAACGCATTCCATGACCCCGGGGTCCGTCGCCTCTTTCGTCAAGCCCGCTCGCGGGAACGAGGTACAACCGGCAATATGAGCCCAGGCAAACGGCACATTGCCGGTGTCAACCGCGATGGTCGGCATGTCGGTGTTATCGATAATCCGGAACAGGCGGGTGACGCTGCCCGGCGCGCCATGAACCCCCTGCGGCAGGGATATGCCGATGCGGTCGGCGCAGAGCTCAGCCCGGCTGGTCAGGTAGTGCTGCAGCTTACCGAGCATCGACTGCGTCAGGAAAATATAGGCCGCAAGGCAGCACAGGCTGACGATGAGGAAAACATCGCTCCCCCGCAGCCGGCGGACCGCGAGCAAGAACATGTACAGCGAGCGGTCGTACAGGAGTTGACGCAGCAGTTTATTCACCGTGGCCCGATCTCCTTCATACCGTGCATATACGGCTGCAGGACCTCCGGGACCTCAACGGTTCCCGCCGCCGTCTGACAGGTTTCGAGAATCGCGACAAGGATTCGCGCGGTGGCAAGGCCGCTGCCGTTGAGGGTGTGAACGAAGCGGGGCTTTCCGCCGCTTGCGGGGCGGTAACGAATATTGATGCGCCGCGCCTGGAAGTCCTCGAAATTGCTGCACGAGGAGACCTCGAGAAACTTCTTTTCCGCCGGCGCCCACGCTTCGAGATCATAGCACTTTGCCGCGGCAAACGACAGGTCGGCGTCACACAGCGCAAGGACCCGATAGTGCAATCCAAGCGCCCGAATGATCCCTTCGGCATCCGCGCGCAAAGTCTCCAGTTCCTCATAGGAGCGTTCCGGAACGACCATTTTCACGAGTTCCACCTTGTTGAACTGGTGTACGCGCAGGAATCCCTTGGTGTCCTTGCCGTAAGAACCGGCCTCCCTCCTGAAACAGGCGCTGTAAGCGCAGTAGCGCAGGGGCAGGATTGATGCGTCGAGCAGCTCGTCGCGGTGAAGGTTGGTCACCGGCACCTCGGCGGTCGGAATGCAAAATAAAGCGTCCTCGTTCATGTAATACATCTGGTCACGGCTTTTCGGGAGCTGTCCGGTGCCCACGCAGCTTTCCTCGTTCACCAGGAACGGCGGAAAGATTTCGGTATAACCGTTATGAGCATGGGTATCAAGCATGAAACTGATCAGCGCCCGTTCGAGCAGCGCGCCATGCCCCTTGTATACGGGAAAGCCGGCACCGCTGATTTTCGCTCCCCGTGCGAAATCGATAATATCGAGCGCCGTGCCGAGCTGCAGGTGGTCTTTTGGCTCGAAACCAAAGGTTTTCGGCGATCCCCATACGGCGATCTCCTTGTTGTCTTTTTCGCTTTCGCCATGGTGGACGGTCTCGTGGGGAATATTAGGCAGCTTCAGAAGTTCTTCATTGAGTTCCGCGTCAATGGATTTCCGGGCGGCGTCGAGTGCTTTTATCGTATCGGAAACCGTGCGCATCTCCTCGACCAGAGCCGTTGCGTCCTGTTTTTCCTTCTTGAGGGCGGCGATCTCCTGCGAGCGCGTATTGCGGAGGTTTTTGAGGCGCTCGGCATCCCTGATGTTTTCACGGCGGCG
>JAFGOU010000260.1 GCA_016926315.1 Chitinispirillaceae bacterium | reverse complement strand
TGGTACCGTCAGAACCAGTTTCCAACCGCACGGAATCTGGCCGATCCGAACCTGATCAGATTTCCGCTCTCACGCCTTATCGCCACAGGAAACGATCGCTACGATTCAGTGGTCACGGTGAGCAGAATCGGCTGCTTCTCCTACTACTTCAAGGGATCGGTCCATTGGAAGAACTCCTCGACCGGCAGGGACTCCATCCCGCTTTTCGGGATAAATGCGACCGGCGATTCGGTCCTTATGTGCGATATGACCCGGATCATCAATCCTCTACGGTTCGCTTTTTCATTTTCCCTGCCCAGCGACTCCACGGTCGTGGTTACGGTTTCCGGCCTCACCGTTGCCTCGCGTCAATTCAACCTCATCTCTTCGCTGGTGCTGCGCTATGCGCTCGGTAACGCCGTTTTTACCGACAGCGTCATTTCCCGGACATCGCTTGAAAGCGTTGGAGACGCGCTGGTGGTAACCGTGAAAGACCCGCGGTTTGCCGGCGCGGAGACCTGGTCGCAGTGGCAGCTGGTTTTCAGGGGGATCAACAACAACCCGTGCGACACGGTGCGCGACTCCTGCCGGGTGGGCACGCCGCTTCCCGACAACACCGCCCAGCTTTTCGTGGATTCGGTGCTGGTGACCCGCGCCGACCTTTCCTGGCGCTTTACCGGAGGTCCCTACGACCGGATCCGGGTCTGGCACGGAAAGCTGCCGGTTCCCGACAGCGCCATTCCCGCGGGGCTTTTTGCCGCCGACACCTTTTCGGCAACCGCATCGGGCGGCAGCATCATGGGCCTTGAACCAAAGACGAGCTATCACTGCGGACTGCAGCTCGAACGGTACGGCCGCTGGTCGCTCGTCACGCCGGCCGCCCGCTGTACCCTGCCGACCGATTCGATTTCCGACGATATTCCGGTGCCGAACACGCTCAGGATAGACACGGTTTTTTTTGATACCGCAACGGCCGCCCTCCGTTTTGTCTGGCGCTCGGGCACCTCCGGCATGCTTCTCAACGCGGGCGTGGCGTGGCGGGAAACCCCGGGAGCGTTTTCTCCGCCAATCGCCTCGACAACGAAATTCTATACCCATCCCGGCGCAACGCCCGACACCTTCACTCTGGGAGTCGACGGCGTCACGCTCGAATACGGCAGGGGTTACCACTTCGGGGTGTGGCTGCAGAAGGACCAGGGGCTGTGGTCGGCGCCGACCGATTCCTCAACCCGCTTCTTCGTTATTCCGCAGCCTGCGTCGATCAAGACGGTCATTTTCAGCACCACGGACATCATCGCGGTGTTTAACGGCGCCGTGGTCCTTCGCAAAATCGACGACATGCAGCAGACCGTCACCCTTAAAAAGCTCGATTGTTCAACCGAGGGGTCGGGGCTTGTCAGGGTCAGCCCCATCGTCTTCGGCCTTGAATCGAGCAGCGCGTCGCTGATCCGTTTTCTCCTCGGACTCCGTTATGAGGTCGATTCCCTGCCGCCCGGGACCTCGGCCGGCGACATCAGGATGTACCGGTACGACGCGGCAAGAACGCTCTGGCTGCGCGACACCGCCACCCTCGTTCCCGACGAAAGCGGCGCGCCGATCCTGAACATGGTGGCACTGCTCTCCCAGTGCACGTTCCCGTTTTTTCTTGCTGTTGACACCGTTGCACCGGAGATCGTCGTTGAGGGAGACACGGCGAGCATCGTCACGCCCCAGGAGCCGATACCCATGACGGTCCGGGTACAGGACAATATCGCGAACCCTTCGCTCGTCCTTCTCGCCGGCCAGGGATACGACCGGTTCGTTCAGCATGATACCGTGATCGCCGAGGACAATTCGATGGCCCGCGAGTGGCGGGTACGGTCCGACGCGGTGCAGGGGGAAAGCGGCATCAGGGTATGGTTTGTCGCGGACGACGGACGGTTCAGGGTCCGCGCCGACGTTTCGCGCGATATCGGAATCGACCGCAGCGACGCGGTCAAGCCGTACGAGGAACAGTGGACGCCGCTCGGGGCCACCGCGGTGCTCGAAAAACCCGGCACGCAGCAGGCGCTTGACGAATTTAAGAATGCGGATGCCCTCTGGAAATACGACCGGTACGCATTCCGTCTGTTCCGCTACCTGAAAAACGGGTGGAGGGAATATTCCGAGGCGGAGCAGGACTCGTTCTCCTTTGAACCGGGCAGGTTGCTGTGGCTCAAAACCCGTCAGGCCGACGCGTTCGATTTCGGCAGCGGCAGAAGCGTGTCGCTCAAAACGCCCTGGATCGTCAGGCTTCCGCCAAAGAGCTGGACCGACTTCTGCCTTCCCTACCGGTTTGACATACGCACCGGCGACGTGCTTGATTCATGCAACAGCGCCGACGTTCAGTATCTGCAGTTTTACCTCTGGAAAAAAGACGCCCGTAAAAACATGCAGTATTACGCAGACGGTTTTTACCTTCCGCTCAATGCGCTGTTAAACGACAGGTCGAAAGTGATGTGCCATACCGACACCAACGGCAACAAGGAGGCATTTACCGTTTGGAACGCGAGTGACTCCGCGGTCGAACTCAGGATTCCGGGCATACCGACCGCACTCTCCGCCATCACTTCCAGGAAAGCTGCTGCCGCCGGGTCCTGGAGCGTCGCGGTGCGGCCGCGAACAACCGACGGCATGCCGCTCAGCCCGCTCTTTATCGCCGGCGCGCCTCCGGGAGCACGACAGGTGATGACTTCGCCGCTGCCGCCGTCGTGGAGCGCGGTTTCGGTGGCCCTGGCGGAGCGCGGACGGCAGGAAAGATACGGCGCCATGGTCGTCCCTGCAGCGGACGGCGCGGGATATGCCGCGGAACTGGTTTTCGACAATCCGTTGCCTTCGTCAACGACCTTTCAGTTCGACATCGAACAAGCGGCCGGCAATGACATTGACATAACCGTGGTCGACCCGGCGACCGGATCGGTGGGCGGCCGCACGGTGACCGTTGCCGCCAACAGCCGCGCCTACCGTCTGCTTGTCATCGGCAAGCCGGGGCATGGTATTGCACCGGGTTTTGGCGCGTTTGCCCTGTCGCGGATATCACCCAACCCCTGCAACGGCACGCTGCGGATCGAGTACACGCTCCCGTGGTCCGGCATCGAACGGATCAGGTGCGACCTCATCGACCAGCTCGGCAGGGTGGTATGGTCTGCAGATCCGGGCCGGAACATCCATCCCGGAAGAAACGTGATGGTATGGTCGGAGGTAAATAACCGGAAACGCGCGGCCGGGGCGTACATCGTGCGTCTTACCGGTTTTGACGGCAGCGGTAAACAGCGGGGGGAAAGCGTTGCCAGGATACTCTTTGTACCCTGAGTAACCTAGGATCGGCATCGGATCAGGCATGGGCAGGCCTGAAGTCGTGGAACCGTCTTCGCTCCCGGTCTTTGACCGCAACTCCTGGTTTTTCCCACTAATTACCAGTGGTACCCCCCAAAATCGTCCGCTGCATGGAAAACCAGTCAAAATCATCGAAAATCCGGTTCTTAAGCGGATAAACCGGTTTCTGAATGACATCGCGAAAAACGGTGGTATACTTTAAATGGTGGTTGTGGAAGGATGCTTTTAGACCAACGGAAAGGAACCGGTACATGACGGGAAGTGCGCTCAGGGCAGGGATCCTTTTTCTGGCCGCAACGGCCACGCTCTCGTTTTCAATCGGCAGGCAGGGGTTTTTCCTGGACTCCTGGCAGCCGAAAACGCTGGCGAGAATTACGCAATATACCGCCCAAACCCCGCCCTCTACAGTACCGACGGTAACGGTCACCATCAACGCGGCTGATACGATAACGAAAATTCCAAAGTATATCTACGGCCAGAACATCAACGGCTGGATGGGCAGAGCGGATGACAACGCGACCAAGGTGCGCCACTACCGGAACGCCGGCCTGACCATCCTGCGCATGCCCGGCGGATCGTGGGCCGACATCTGGTTCTGGAACGCCCTCGACCGTACCATGATCCCTTCCCTCTGTGCCACGGCGGGCAGCATACCCAACCTGGGAACGCCGCAGGCGGGCGGTACCGACAACACGAACAGCATGACCATGCCCAACCAGTACCGGCTCTGCGATGCCGTAGGCGCCGAAGGGATCATTACCGTCAACTACGGGTATGCGCGTTACGGCGGATCGTCCAACCCGGTGGCCACCGCGGCAAAATACGCGGCCGACTGGGTGCGCGACGTGAATATCGTGCGCAGGCGCAACGTGAAATACTGGGAGGTCGGCAACGAGAATTTCGGGAGCTGGGAGGCGGGATACGACGTGAGCGTGTGCGGTCGCGGAATCCAGACCGGCACCCAGTACGGCAGGGATTTCTGCGTGTTCGTCGACTCCATGAAAAAAGTCGACCCGACCATCAAGATCGGCGCGGTGGTGCAGCCGGTCTGGCAGCGGCAGGTGCTTCCCGAAGTCAAGGACAAGGCCGATTTCCTCGTGGTGCATATCTACTATCCCGAGGAAAACGGCACTCCGACGCTCAATCAACTGTTCGCCGGCGTCACGCGGGGGCGCACAAAGATAGAGGAGCTGATGGACGATGTGGCGACCTGCACCGGCAAGGCCCGCGATTATTATCCCATCGCCCTTACCGAGTGGAACATCCAGGCCACGGGCACGCGCGGCGTCGGCCCGGCCAACGCCATTTTTCACGCGATGGCAACGGGCGAGCACATCAAAAATGGCTGGGGTCTGGTCACCACCTGGGACCTGCACAACGGCTATTCGAACGGTACGGACCACGGCCTGCTCGCCGCGAACAACGAGCCGGGCGTTGCCGAGGGAACACCGCACTGCTATTTCTTCGCCAATTACTACTACCACCGGTGCTTCGGGGACGTGCTCGTTCCGGCCACCGCGACGAGCGCGACCATGGCGGTCTACGCCTCCCGTTTTTCCTCAGGGCAGTTCGGCATCGTGGTGGTCAATGTGTCGGCGAACAGCCAGACCGTGCGGCTGACCACGGCCAGCGGGCCCGTGTTTTCGCGCTACTACTGGTGGGAGATTTCAACCGACAATATCGAGGGGAGGAACATCGCGGTCAACAATGTCAATGGCACCCAGGAGAGCGGCGGCCCGGACAACTACGAGTCGGTGCTGCCCTGGTCGGCGCACTCCACGGGCGAGATCACCATAACGTCAAAACCCTACAGTGCGAATTTCATCGTCGCCGAATCGTCGCCGTCCGGGGTGCTGCCGGCGGAGGGTTCTTCGTCCCTCCCGGACAGAAGGGCCTCGCTTCGCCGGCTGGCCGGCGGGAACGTTGAATTGACAATGGAAATCATTCCCGGTGGACGGCCGCCCTCGCTTACCGTGACCGGTCTTTCGGGAAAAACCATTTTACGGCGGCCTCTCGTACGGGGTGGAGACCGCTATCGTTCCGGAACGTTTGTCCTGCCGCGCGGGGCACACCTGCTCTCCGTCCATGAGGGCCCGGAAACCGTGTGCCGGCGGAAAATCGTTATTGATTGACAGAAAGGTAGTATCCAGGGCGCTGCCATGGCCAAAAACAGCTTTTCATCGATTATCACCGCCGTTCTCGGCTGGGTTTCAATCGCTTCCGCCGGATCAGCGGCCCCGCCCCCCGACGCCCGGCTCTCGCTCTGGTACCGTCAGGCTGCGGGAAGCTGGGAGTGGGAGTCGCGCGCGCTGCCGATCGGCAACGGCCGGCTCGGCGGCATGGTGTTCGGCGGCGTGGCGCAGGAGCAGATCCAGTTCAACGAAATCAGCGTCTGGACCGGCAACAAAACCACCCGCGGTTCGTACCAAAATTTCGGCGACCTTGTTTTCGATTTCACGGGGTTGACCGGCGAGACCGCCTATCGCCGGGAGCTTTCCATCGAGGAGGCGGTCGCACGGGTAAGGTTTACGGCCGGGAGTGTTGACCATAACCGGGAATATTTCGTCAGTTACCCGGACAACGTCATGATCATGCGCTTTACCGCGAGCGCCGCGAACAGCATCAGCGGCACGGTAAGAGTGGTCGACGCGCATACCGGTACCCTGACCGTCTCCGGCAACCGGCTCACCATGGCCGGCAGTCTGACGCTCCTCTCCTACGAGGCGCAGGTGGTGGTGGTAGCGGAAGGGGGCGCGATCACTTCCGGTACTGACCGCATCTTGGTCGCCGGTGCGAACGCGGTCACGGTGCTTATGGCCGGCGGCACGAATTTCGATCCGCTCTCCCCCGCCTACACGCGGAACGGGTTGCACGATACGATCACGCAGACCGTGAACGCCGCAGCCGCAAGGACCTACGCCCAGCTTAAAACCCGCCACCTTGACGATTTCCAGCCTCTGTTCAACCGGGTCGCTCTGCGCCTGAACGATACCCGACCGACCATGCCCACCGATTCCCTGCTGGCCCGCTACCGCAGCGGGAGCTACGATCCAGCGCTCGAGGTGCTCTATTTCCAGTACGGCCGGTATCTTATGCTCGCCTGTTCACGTGGGGGACTCGCCCTGCCGTCGAACCTGCAGGGGATCTGGTGCAACAGCAACACGCCCATGTGGCAATGCGACATCCACTCCAATATCAACGTGCAGATGAACTACTGGCCCGCGGA
>JAFGOU010000259.1 GCA_016926315.1 Chitinispirillaceae bacterium | reverse complement strand
CCGCCCCAGCCGAAAAAACTGGATATCGGCATTGTAGCGGCACTGGGCGTCGCTGCAGGGGCGCTCGGCACCTTTGTCGCCACGCTCATGGGGTACACCGCGGGAATCATCAAGCTCGGCCCGATCGCGATCATCGCCGCCCTGGCGGTATTGCTGCTGCTGATTTCATCGCCATCTCTTATCCTCGCCTACATCAAGCTGCGCAAGCGCAACCTCGGGCCGATCCTCGACGCGAACGGTTGGGCTATCAACGCCAGGGTGCGTATCAACGTTCCCTTCGGCACCGCGCTCACGCGCGTTGCCGCACTGCCGCCCGGAGCAAAGCGGGACCTTGTCGATCCCTATGCGGAAAAAAAGTCTCCCTGGCCGAAAGTGATCGCCTTTGCGCTGATCCTTTATCTCGCATGGTTTGCGCTGGACCACATCGGGTATATCAACCAGTGGACCGGCGGCCGCATCGGAATGAAAAAAGAGGCCAAGGCAACGGGCGAACAGGTGGAAAAAACCGTTCCGGCCGTGACGACGGAACAGGGGAAGTAAGGATGGGCTGAGTGTTCTCTGCAGGCCTTTTTGGGTAATCGATTACCGGGGAAAACTGATTCTTGACACGTAACGGTCGCCTACGTGTGACGGTGTCGCTGTTTCACCTTTCTGATTCCGGTTTATTGGCTTATGATCATCTCTCCCTACCGAACCTACAAAAAGCTCAAGCAGCGCCGCCTGCTGGTTGTTTCCGCGGCAGGGGAGTCGAGCGGGGTCCAGGGGCTCTATTTTATTTGCCATGACGACACCTGGGAGATCATTGCCCATGCGTTTCTGCCGTACGGCGAAAAAACCGGCGCGGTCATAGAAAGCAGCAGGCGGTCGTCCATGACCCTTGCCGACCTCTCATGGCTTGAGAGCAGGGTGACGCTGCTCATTGCCGAATGCGCGAAAACGGTCATGGCGCAGGTGCCGAGGGGGCTTAAAAAAAAGCATCTGGTCGTGCTCAACGAACTCTCCCTTTTCCGCGGCCCGACCGGGGAGACCGGACAGTTTACAAACTGGAACACGCGAATCGGCGATCCACAGTATCTCGCGACGGTCATGAACGCTCCGGTCCTCTCCGACCTGTCGCGGCACCATCTTCTTGCGGGCGGTAACGGCGCGGCGCCGACCATCGCCGGCGACCTGGTCATGGCCCGGCGGTTAAGCGGCATTGTTGCATTTCTCAATATCGGCCTGGTGTCGCGCCTGACCGTTGTCAACCCCCGGTCACCCCAGCGTTGCATCATCGATTCCGATACCGGACCGGGAATGTGTCTTATCAACCGGACCGCCAGGGAGATCGGCTGCCCGAATGGTTTTGACCGCGACGGTTCACAAGCGGCAAAAGGTACGGTCAACGCCGCCACGCTCGATCTTCTGGCAACGTCGCCATGGTTTCTCAAGGACGGCCCGAAGGAGGCCGCCGCAGACCAGTTCGACTCCCTGCTGCAGAAAGCCGCCCCCGGTACTCTCGCGCCGGCCGACCAGCTTGCGACCATTACCGCCCTTACCGCGCGTACGGTCTACGATTTTTTCCAGCGCGCCTGGAGAGAGCCCGAAGCACCCGGTATGATGGTCGTTTCCGGCGGCGGCGCCAACAACCTCGCGCTCACGAACTACCTTTCCGCCTATTTTCCGCATATCCCGGTGACCTCATGCGAAAAACTCGCCATTCCGCCCGAGATGCGCGTACCGCTCGCCATAGGACTCTCCGCCGACGCCTTTCTCAGGGAAGAGGCAACCGTATGGGAGGACGGCATTCTGCCGCGGCCGGGACTGCTGGGAAGAGTGTCGGTTCCGTAGAAGCCGCCAAAGAGGGTTTTCCCTTTATCGCGCTTTCCGCTTACTCCCTCATCCTTACGATCCCGCGCGTGCTGCCTTTAATGAAATCGACGATGCTCTGCACATCGCCATTGGCGGGAAAGGTTTCTGCAATTTTCACGAGTGCGTCCTCAACCCGCAGGTCTTCGCGAAACAGTATCCGAAACGCCCGTTTGATGGCCTGTATCCGCTCCGGAGAAAAGCCCCTGCGTTCGAGGCCGATCTTATTGACATCAACGATACGGACCGGGTCGGTCCCGGTGAGGGCAAAGGGAACGATGTCCTGGGTTACATACGACGTGGCCTGGATCATGACATGGTCGCCCACCCGGGTGAACTGATGAAACGAGCAGACACCGCCGATGGTCACGTGGTTTCCCACGGACACATGGCCGGCCATGGCAAGATTGTTTGAAACGACAAGCCGGTTGCCGATCACGCAATCATGCGCCACATGGCAGTAAGCCAGAATCGCGCAGTCATTTCCGATGACGGTTTCGCCGCTCGCCGCGGTGCCGCGGTTGATGGTACAAAACTCGCGTATGATGTTCCGGTCGCCGATGCGCAGGAAGGTCTTCTCACCGGCAAATTTCAGGTCCTGGGGAATAAGTCCCACGGCCGCGCCGTGAAAAACCCGGTTCTCTTTTCCGATCCGCGCATGGGAGCCGATT
>JAFGOU010000258.1 GCA_016926315.1 Chitinispirillaceae bacterium | reverse complement strand
TATGTCCATTAACCGCGGTTTCCGGACCTCCGTCGTGTGCGGCGGGTTTTAGCTTGACCTGGCCCTGCGGAATTCGTTTATTCTCATGCGAAAAAATCGATACCTAAAGAGTAGTTCAACAAAATACAACCTGAGGAGACCCTGAAAATGATCGACAAGGAACGTGAACAGACCCTGGTGCTCATCAAACCCGATGCGCTGAAAAATTCGCTGACCGGTTATGTCCTGTCCCTTCTTTCCGAATTTCACACCGGCCTGCAGTTCGCGGGGACCAAAATCGTCCATGTCACCCGCATGCTGGCCTCGGAGCACTATGCGGAACACCGGGGCAAGATATTTTACACCGCTCTGCTCGAGTATATTTCGGGCACCCTTCATTATCCCGGCATGCCGGAAAAACAGCGCGTGGTCGCCATCGTGTACCAGGGCGCCGACGCGGTGAAAAAATTGCGCGATATTGCCGGTCCCACCAATCCGCTTGCGGCGCGCGAACAGAAACCCGGATGCATCCGGTCGCTGGGTACGCTGGTACCGCTAAAAAACGCCGAGGGCGCGGTCATCGGCGAACGCATGGACAATCTCATCCACGCCTCGGCAAATGCAGCGGATGCGGAGCGGGAGATCAAACTCTGGTTCCGGCCCAACGACATGCCGCCGGCCATGCACGCCTATGCGACAAAGGAGAGTTCCGACCATTTTTATTACAAGGAAGGCCGTCTGCTTTCCACGCATGAGGCGGGCAGCGAGCTGATCGTGGCCCCGGGCGACATCGTATGGGAAACCGATCTCGCGGTCCTTCAAAAGCACCTGGCAGGCAGGAACGCGGATATGACGGTCGAGGCGGTGGCGGCGAAGTACCTGGTGAACAAGGTGGTCGAGGGAATACCCTCCCGATAGTCGTAACCGCGGACAGGGGCGCTATTCATGCGTTCTCTTTACATAATCAATCCTGAACTTCCCGATGAGCCGGGCAATGCGCAGCATGTCGGCGCCGGTATCGTCGATGGACAGGGGAACAAGGTCGCGAACCGCGGGGAAGGCGCCGCGCGCGGGGTCGACGAACACCCATTGCCCGTTGCTTTCGGCCATGACCCATGCGTGGTAGAAATAACCCTTTGATTCCTCCACATACACCAGACCGAGGACGATCCGCGCGGGAATGCGGGCCGCCCTGAGCAGCGCGCCCAGGAGCACGGCGTGCTCGCCGCAGTCGCCGTAACCGGCTTCGAGCGTTTCGAGCGCGTTGGAGAACGTGGGCGCGTACCGCTTTTCAAGGCGTTTATTGACATGGGAAAAACAGGCGCGGATCGAATCGCAGCGGTCGGTTTTCCTCCTGCATAGGGAGTCCGCAAGCCGGCGGATCCGGGCGTCGCCGGACTGCATGGTGGCTGACGCGGAGGTGAAGCGGTCAAAGTCGCCGGCAGGCACCGCGGAGCTTTGAGGGCCGGGACAGGAGCGGGCGATTCCGGTCACCAGCCACGCGTCCTTTTCCTGACGGTAAAACGCCGCTGCCGACGTGTCCGGCGACAGCCCCTGTTCGAAGGTCAGGCGGACGGTTTCCTTTGGCCCGGCGGGCCGCGATACCTTGACGGAAAGGGCTTCGATGAGCGAAAACAGGGAAAACGGAGACCCATCCCGAGCCGTGTCCGGCGTTCCGGTTTTTTTCCGGGCAACAAACGGATAGAGCTCCTGATAAACGGTGTTCCCGAGCGTGTCCAGGTGCCATGCCTCATCGCGGTCAAGGACGCTGCTTCGGCAGATGAACCGCCAGGTCTGTTTGTTTTCCGCGCCGGGCGTTTCCATGCACCGGATGGACGTTACGATATTCCGGCCGCTGGTAAGCTCAAAAGCCGTATCGAGGAACACCGCCCCTTTGCTGACCGTCCGTTTCCTGATGCCCTGCATGAGCGCGCGGGTCGTGAGCAGGTGTTCGGTGACCTCGGCTGCGGGAACCTCCTGTTTTTGACCGCCGGCCGTTACGGTAAGCCGCCAGGGCCCTTTTTTGTCGCGGGAAAGGCGCCAGGTGCTGGTCCCCGAAGCGCCTGCCATCGCCTGTTGCGCTGCGCGGAGCTGTCCGTCAAAGCCGTAGGTCCGGTGCTCCGTGAGGTCCATGCCTGGGGATGCCGATGGCGCGCCGCCGGAGGTGCCGACCGCTATGCGCCGCTCGAGCCTGATCAACCCGGCGTCGTTGTCTACGGTCAAGGTCTGGAAAAACGTGCCGGCATCCCTGCCGTTCATGGACAGCAGGAGGGTATCAGCAGACTCCAGGATTTCCCACTGCGCTGCCTGAAGGCAGTTACCCGTTGCCATGCGGGCGGCGGAAAGAATCAGGATGGCGAGGAGGGAGCAATGCGTCATGCCGCGGTGTCCGGAGAAGCCGTCTGATTTCTGCGGAACGTTTCCAGGTCGCTTCCGGTCGCTTTCTTGAACTGCTTTTCAAACTCGCCCGTCTCCCTGAATCCGACCTTTGCCGCGACAAACGAAGCGTCCGCCGTGATGTTCCACCTGATGATCTGCCGTGCGCGGTGCATCCGGACCTGGTTGATATAGGACGCGATGTCCAGGCCAAGTTCCCGTTCGAACATGGTCTCCAGGAACGGCTGGCCGGTCACGATGGCGGTGCATACCGAGGCGGGCGTAAGCGACGGGTCCATGTAGTTGTTCTCGATATGCAAACATGCCCGCTGGACCTCGCCGTTCATGAGCGACAGGCGGGTGGTGGTCATGAACCGCTGAGCCTTTTCCTTCGAACGGTTTCTCCTGGCTACAACCCAAAGTCCAAACAGCAGCAGCGCGATGCCGGCCGGCGCCGCGGTGAAAGGGTTCCGCCGTACCCAAGCGATACCCTGGCCGGGCAGGCCGGTCAGGCGGTCCTTTAGCTTCCGGTCAGACCCCGCCGGTTTCTTCATACCCGACAGGGTGTCATCGATAACGAAGTGCCCGCTGTCGATCGACGACATTA
>JAFGOU010000026.1 GCA_016926315.1 Chitinispirillaceae bacterium | reverse complement strand
TTCCTCGTATAAA
Source organism: Chitinispirillaceae bacterium (assembly GCA_016926315.1). The sequence continues at coordinate 2,812 of JAFGOU010000026.1, read as the reverse complement.
CAGTTCCCAAGGCCTTGATCACAAGGCACTTCTGAATGTGCTTTTTGGAGAACTTCTCCAAAACAGTTGGATCTTCTTCCTTGAATTTACTTTTTCGGGAAAAATATGGATTTCCGGCTTGACCAAACGGTCAAGAGAGGGCACGGGGCGGAGGGTTGGGCAGAGGCCCGCGTTTTCGTTCTCGCAATTCGCGAGACGCGCGAGTGCCGAAACTCGTATCGAAGGGAACTTCTTATGCCCACCAAGAAAGCGTTGCCCGTGCTTGTGCCGGACCGCGTGCGCAAGCCGCCGCGATCCTTCGCCTGGATCGATCACCGGTTGCGGTCCTCCGGACTGCTTGCCATGCTGGAGCCGCCCGAAATCGGCCTGTACCTTTTTCTGGCGCTGGCCGCCGACAAGGATGGACTCTCCTGCTGGCGGCTCGACCGCATCGAGCGTGAGATGCTCTGCTTCGACCGAAACGCTCTCTGGAAAGCGCGAGATCGGCTGGTTCAGTTGGATCTGCTGGCGTTTCGTCCGTGGCGCGATTCCGATCCCGACGGCGCTTATCAGGTACTGTCCGTGCAGCGCACCGGAGCGGTTTTGCCGCCAGAAGTCAACGCCGCGCTGGCCAGCCTCGGGCAACGATTTCGTATGGAATAAACATCGATGATTTTGCGCGGGACGCCACGCTCTTTTCCTTGGAATCCGCCCTGTATGGGAGATTGTGACCCGCGCGTTTGTTGATTCGCCGTCTGCACGCCACGCATGAGTCGGTTGGGACCGACCACAGGTCGGACGCCCCGCATCACCCACGAGGTTTTGGAGCAGGCGAACGTTATGATAACCCTCGTTATGAATCGGAGACGGAACATGAAGGATTTTCGTTTTTACGACCAACCGGTGTTCGCCAAGGGGCACAATATCGTCGGCATCGACATTGGCAAGAACAAGCACTCGGCGTTCGCGATCACGTCCAGCGGCGAAACCATCGCCGCGCTCGCCATTTTCACCAACGACCGCGAGGGCGTTGATCGGTTGGAGGCATGTGTACTTGAGCCAGCAGGCGGACCGCGCAAGCTGCTTTTCGCCATGGAGGCCACAGGCCACTACTGGATGGCGCTCTACCAAGAACTGGTCCGGCGCGACTATCGGGGCGTGGTGCTCAATCCCATCCAGACCCACGGCGAGGCTCGCACCCGCATCCGCAAGACCAAGACCGATAAGCGCGACGCCGAGGGCATCGCCCGCTTCATCCTCACCGGCAAGGCTCATGCCGCGCGGATACCGGACGAACGAACCCTGGAACTGCGCATTCTGGTTCGCCGCCGTCATCAACTTGTGCAAATGAAGGGGGATACCGAACGCGCCGCGCAGTCGCTCACCGACCGTGTCTTCCCTGAGTACGACCGCTGCTTCTGCAAACCCTTCCTGCCGTCGGCCCGCGCTATGATCCGCGCCGTAGGCATCGGTCCGAACGGGCTTCTCCGTGATCGTGACCTGACGGCGGAGGTCTTGACGCGAGCCAGCCGGAAGAGGTTTGGTCCCGACCGGATCGAAAACCTGCTCGGCAAGGCGGAACGCTCCATTGGCATCGGTCTTGCCGAAGATGTCGTTAGCGACGAACTCCGCCAAACATTCGACCTGATCGAGGAACTCGAACTGCAGATCGCGGAGATCGAATACCAGCTCGAATGCCGCATCGAGGAAATGCCGTCGCCGCTTTTGTCCCTCGGCATCAACGCATCCCTCGCCGCTACGATTCATGCCGAAAGCGATCCGGCCTCCGATTTCCCGAGCGCCCGGCAGTACGCCGCCTACGCGGGGCTGGAACCGAGCACCTTCGAGTCGGGACAGATGAAGGGGACGCGAACGCACATCAGCAAGCGCGGCTCGCCGCACCTGCGCCGCGCTCTGTATCTGTCGGCGTTTTCCGTGTATCGAAAGCATGACTATTTCCATTGCATCTACCGCCGGTTTCGCAAGAAAGGACACAAACACAACGATGCATTGGTGATCGTGGCGCGGCGCTTGGCGCTGGTCGTCTGGCGTATGCTGAAGGACAACCGCCCCTTCACCAAACGACCGCCGAAACGAACTTGAGAAAGCGACACGCGTTTTCATTTTTCGCCTTTATGAAACGGGAGAACCGTTACCATGCCGAACTTTTTTACTTTGCGCTTGACCGTTCATAGTCGGTCTCCTATATCTATCGCGGCCTCGGCCTTTATAAATACGGCTGGAACGGCCACACATCCACGGGGCTCTATTACTATTATGGCACCACGCGGCTGTCGCGCATGGCCGGGGGGTGCCCCCCCTGCACGCCGGGCCGTTTTCCCTACCAGTTCATCGGCGAATACGCGGCCAAGCACAACATGGGCGGCAGCACCAACACCATCGTCTCCGGCGCCACGCGCTGGGTGAATTATGTTTCCCCCACGCTTGATCCGCGCGGTGGCTGGGATGGCAATGGCGAATGCAATCAAAACATGGCGACGCAGGCCTTCGCCAATAAAACCTCCAATATCTTCGAGATTAGCGTCAATGGGTATCTGCGGGTTGGGTCTGCCTGGCCGAGCGGCACCGGCTACAAATACGATATCGAAAACGCCAGCGTCATTCCCTCGTCGCTGGGCTATGCCGCCCCGCCGTATGCGCCCACGGACGTGAACCCGTGGTGATGGAGCGGGAAGCTGTCGTGCTGCGGCAAAATCGCCGAAATGCGGAGGAAGATTATGTTTCGCGACGTAGTAACGCCAGACACTGTGCCGGAGGAATGGAGCGGACTTCGCGAAAAAGTGCGCCGGCGTGTGAGCGCGGCGATGGGCGA
>JAFGOU010000002.1 GCA_016926315.1 Chitinispirillaceae bacterium | reverse complement strand
GCTCCTCGGGTATCAGGGAGCGGTGACCAGCCTGTTGCGCACCACCATGTCGTCGTGGGACTCAAAAGTGAACTATATGGCAGAGCTGCGCAAAGGACATGAGTTCGTCGCGGTCTACGAACACTCCTGGCCCAACGGCCACGCGATTCCGCAAGGCGACTTTACCAGCGAGGAATATATCGCCATGCCGAACCAGCCGGGCGGTCCTTCGAACTGCCGGTTTTACAATCTGTTCGCCTGCAGCAACTCCCGTTACACGATGCCTGATTTCCAGGGCGGCCTTTACGCCTGGGGACACGGCGGTCTCGTAAGCATCGGTAGTACCAAAACCGGCGGCATGCTGGGGTTCGAGTATTTCAACCGGTATATCAACCAGGGGATGAACTTTGGTGACGCGTTCAAGCAGTGGTTGAACAGCTATGTATTCCCGATTCCGGACAACAGCCGGATCGTCTGGCACTATGGTATGGTGCTCTGCGGCGCAGGCAATCTTGCCATGCACGCTCCGGCTTCCAGCCTGCCGTTTGCGCCATCGCGCCTGACCTGCTCGGTATCTTCAGCGACGCAGATCGCCCTTACCTGGGTCGACAACGCGACAAATGAGAGCGGATACTACGTTGAACGCGCCACCGGGACCACCGGTTCGTTCAGCAGGATCGCCACGCTCGGGGCCAATGCAACCAGCTATGCAAGTTCATCCCTCACGGCAGGCACGACCTATCGCTACCGTGTGCAGGCGTATAATGCCGGCGGCAGGTCTGGTTATACCAACATCGCGGTGATACGCACCGCGGCACCGTCGGCGCCGACCGATCTTTATGCCTGGGGTTCACTTGCAAGCCAGGTGCAGCTTCTCTGGATCGATAACGCCTCTAACGAAACCGGGTTTTGCATCGAACGCGCATCAAGTGCATCGGGACCGTTCAGCCAGATCGGTTCAACCGGCCCGAATGTGACTGAATACAAGGTCGAGCGGCTCAATCCGTCGACGACCGGTTGGTTCCGCGTCCGCGCTTTTAACGGCGCCGGGGCCTCGGCATATACGGCAACGGTGTCGGCAGCCACGCAGGCAAGTTCAGCTCCCGCGTGCCCGTCCGGGGTGGTCGCCACCGCGGTTTCGTCGAGCCAGATCAACCTTGCCTGGGTCGACAACGCCACCAATGAAGCAGGCTTTACCGTAACAATGGCCGATGCGTATAACGGCAGTTACAACACGGTGGCCTCACCCGGTGCCAACGCGACCGGCTGTTCGGTGAACGGTCTGCAGCCGAATACGGCCTATTTTTTTATCGTCGCTGCGCATAACAATTCAGGCAATTCGCTACAGAGCGACCTGGTTTCAGCCGCCACTGCTGCAGCAGGCATTCCCGCAGCTCCGGAGTATCTCTATGTCTCTGCGCGAACGGCCACGGAAACCGATATCTGGTGGAGTGATTATTCATCGGATGAAGACGGGTTTTACCTTGAGCGTGCGACCAGTTCCTCGGGTCCGTTTACCCGTGTGGCCACCATGGTCAGAAACACCGGACACTGGTGGAACGTCGGCCTCACCGGAGGGACCACCTACTGGTACCGGATAGGCGCTTTTAACAGCAGGGGAATATCGGCTTACTCAGGCGTAGTATCGGTTACCATGCCTGCTGCCGCTGTTCCGGCAGCGCCGATGAATTTGCAGTTAACTCAATCCGGCGGCACTGCGGTTACTCTGGTCTGGACCGACAACGCCGATAACGAGCGGGAATTTCTTGTTGAACGGGCGCTCGGTAACGGTGCGTTCACGCAGATCGGCTGGACCCGGTACAATGACTCCTGGTTTTTCGACAACGGCTTGAGTTTGAATCAGACCTATCGCTATCGGGTCCGCGCCTCAAATGAGGTCGGCCATTCGTCGTATTCCGCTATCGTCATGGTCTCGACCGTTCCCGTTCCTCCTGAAGCGCCAAGTAATCTGACGGCGTATGCCTTTTCCTGGAACCTTGTTTCGGTTTACTGGTATGATAACTCCTGGAATGAGGACGGGTTTTATATCGAGCGTTCGCTCAGCGAATCCGGCCCCTGGACGGAGATCGCTCAGGTCGGACCCGATACGTATTACTATTCCAATTACGACCTGGCGGGCAACACCACCTACTGGTATCGGGTTCGCGCATTCAATTCGGCCGGCATTTCCGCTTACTCCAACATAGGGAGTGTCACGACCCTGGTGCCCAATCCTCCGGCCGCTCCTTCCAACCTCACCGCTGTTTCGGTCATGCCAACACAGGTGTCCATAACCTGGCAGGACAATTCGGATAATGAAATCGATTTCCATATCGAGCGGGCGGAGCAGGGAGGCGAATTTACGCTCATCGGTGTGATGTACTCAGGATATACCTCCTACACCGATTACGGGGTCGAGGCGGGCCGTACCTACTCCTACCGGGTCTGTGCAACCAATGGTGATGGGAGCTCCGGGTATTCGAACATCATTACCGTGACGACCTTGGGCGACCTTCCGGCCGCGCCGTCGAACCTGATTGCAACGCCGGTCAATTCGATGCAGATCAACCTCTCCTGGAGAGACAATGCGTCCAACGAGAGCGGTTATTACGTGGAACGGGCGTTGAGTTCGTCGGGACCGTGGAGCCGGATCGGCACGACCGGGCAAAATGTCGTGGCCTATTCGAACACCGGCCTGACCGTACTCACCACCTACTGGTACCGGGTCCAGGCGTTTAATGGCGCCGGCACCTCGACGTATTCCGCTACGGTATCGGCGAAAACGCTCAACGCAATCCCCGTGGAACCGACCGGACTCGCAGCCACGGTCAACTCACGCAGCCAGATAACCCTTACCTGGAAGGATAACTCGCCCAACGAGACCGGATTCAGGATCGAGCGGGCGCTGTCGGGAGGATCATTCTCTCAGATCGCCACCGTAGGCGCGAACGTCAGGACCTGGGTCAACACCGGGCTTGCGACCGGGACCACCTACCAGTATCGGGTCAAAGCATACAACAGCCTCGGTACCTCCGGTCCTTCGAACGTGGTACAGGCGACCACCCACGCGAATATTGCTGTCGGCAAAACCGCCACCGCATCCACGCAACAGTCGATCAACACCCCTGTAAAGGGCAATGACAACAGAACCTCGACCCGCTGGTGCGCCACATCCGGTACCGTACCGCAGTGGTGGAAGGTAGACCTCGGGTCGTCGAAAACCTTGAGCGGTTCCGAGGTTCGTTGGGAAAAATCGGGCGTTAATTACCGGTATAAAATCGAGACCTCGCCTGATAATGCCAACTGGACCGTTCGCGCCAACCGGACGAGCACGACCAGTACTGCACAGACACAGGCGCAGAGCTGGAGCGCAACGGCACGGTATGTGAGAATAACCGTGACAGGATTACAAAGCGGCATCTGGGCCAGTTTCTGGGAGTTCAGGGTTTTCGGGAAATGACTTGAATGAGTGTATATCAGCAGAAAGGGGGACCCGCCGAAAGGCGGGTCCCCCTTTTGACCATTGTCGGGAAAAAACGGTTTGACCTTCCTGTATCCTTCCGGAACATTTTTCCCCTTATTACGGCAGTTGCTTCCATGTACTTACTTTCAATCGCTTAACCTAACCGATGTTTTACATTAAACGAGCCGTGCAACTTATTGCTTAACAGTAACTTTCTACTTTAATCTTTCAACTTATTTTTACTGGCATACCCCTTGCATCTATTGTAAGCGTTTTTTCTGTCCAGGGGAAGCTCATATGATTCAGTTCGTGGTGAAGACACTCTTTGTTGCCGCCATTCTCGCGTTTCCGCTCGCGCATGCCGACGAGTCTGAGGCATCCGGAAACATCGGTGATTTCAGTATCGAAAAGGTTCGCGATTTTTCCAAGGACTCCAGGTCCACAGATCCGCTTATTGACAGTTCGGGCGCCAAGGCATCGACATCCGTCAAAGAGACCGGTTATGGCATTGTCCTGCTGCGCATCATCGGCTCACTGGTTCTTATTGTCGCGCTGATATACCTGGTCATCTTCCTGCTTCGGAAGGCCGGGCTGACCGGCGGGAGCGCCCGCGTCGGAGGGGGAAGCGGTTCCATGGATGTGCTGGAGGTGTTGCCGCTCGGCCAGAACCGCAACGCAGTGCTGTTTAGAGTTATGGATACGGTGTATCTGTGCAGCCAGACGCAGACCGCTATTTCTTTGCTGGATAAAATAGAAGGCCAGCGGGCAATTGAACTGCTGACCTCAAGCAAAGGGAGCTCGACGGTCGTTCATTTCAAAGAGGCGTTTAATCAATTTATTTCAAGGATGAAAAAGTAATCATGTCCGGTAAAAACACGGCACCTACCTCTCCTGTATCGTCATCGTCAGTTCCGGCTGAATACTTGAGCGGATTTTTCAGGAGACTTAATGCCTTGTGCCGTCGCCGCCCGGCCGGACCGTCCGCTGCCATTATCCTCATGATGCTCTTCGGGCCGGCGGTGAGCTCAGCGGTGGCTCAGGTGTTGCCCAAGGTCACGCTTTCGCTTGCCGAAGGCAATAATCCCGCCGATGTAAGCGTCGCGTTACAGGTGGTGTTTTTAATTACGATACTAGCGCTTGCGCCATCGATTCTCATCATGGGGACCTCCTTTATCAGGATCATCATTGTCTTCTCGTTTCTGCGCCGCGCCATCGGGACCCAGACCATGCCGCCGGACCAGATACTGGTGGGGCTTGCGCTTTTTATGACAATGTTCATCATGATGCCCACGTTTCAGGAGATCAACACCACGGCATTGCAGCCCTACCTATCGGAAAAAATGGAGTTCAAGGAAGCACTGCAAAAGGGCGGTATTCCCATGCGCAACTTCATGCTTCGGCAGATATCGGAGAAAGATGTGGCTCTGTTTGTGCGTATTTCCAAATTGCCGCCGCCGCGCAATGTGGATGATCTGCCCTATTCGGTCATTATACCCGCATTTATCACAGGAGAGCTCAAGGCGGGATTCCTGATAGGCTTTTTATTGTTCATCCCATTCCTGGTGATTGACATGGTGGTTGCGAGCGTATTGCTTTCAATGGGTATGATGATGCTTCCGCCGGTGATGATTTCAATGCCGTTCAAAATTATACTTTTTGTTGTTGTTGATGGGTGGCATTTAATTGTGAAACAATTGGTTACCTCTTTTAATTGAGGAATAAGATGAAGACAAAAACAAGAAAAAAACAGCGTACGGTCGTTTCACGGATCGTGATAGAAGCCGCATCAACCGATCTACCCTTGACTGCTTTCCTTTCTCTGTTCAGCGACCAGGCTGACAACGGGCTGGCCATGGATCCCATGGCGATTCGTTACGGGAGTATGCCTCGACGTTACAGGAAATGCTCATAGCCGCAGGAGGCATTTTGTGGGACCGGATTTTGCCATCGATATAGGACGCGAAGCACTCATCATCACGCTTATCATTTCGGGTCCAATTCTGATTGCCGGCCTCTTTGTCGGGCTTTTAATCGGGTTGTTCCAGGCAGTGACCCAGATTCATGAAATGACATTGACCTTTATTCCGAAAATACTCGTTATGGTCGGCGTGTTTCTGCTGCTGCTGCCCTGGATGATGGTGGAACTCATGGATTATACCATTCGTTTGTTCAACATGATTCCAACGGTGATGAAATAGTCATGGACTGGCTTCCTTTTACGCTTGATACCGTTGAGATGTTCCTGCTTATGTTCACGCGGGTCATCGCGATCATGCTGCTGCTCCCTATCTTCGGTTCTGCAAACGTGCCGATACAGGTGCGGATCGGGTTATCCCTATTGCTTACGGTGGTCCTTTTTTCGAGCATGCCGGCGGCGCACGCCGCGGTGTTGCCGGCGCATCATTCTATCGGCATGATGGTCTTTCTGATCGTCAAAGAACTGGCGATAGGCCTTATCATGGGATATACAACACTTTTCCTTTTTGCCGCGGTTCATTTTGCCGGCCGGCTTGTGGACACGGAGATGGCTTTCAGCCTGGTGGAACTTGTCGACCCGCTGTCCGAAGAGCAGGTGACGGTCATGGGACAGCTGTGGGTGCTGGTGTTTTCGATCATTCTGCTGACGATTAACGGCCATTACTTTTTCCTGCTCGCCGTCCAGAAAAGTTTCGAGCTGATTCCGGTGCTTGGGCTCGATCTGGAGCCCGGCAGGCTTATGTCCCATTTTTTCGTCATGACCGGCAACATTTTTATCCTATCGCTTAAAATGGCTGCGCCGATTTACGTGACGCTTATTCTTACCCTGATGGCGCTTGGGGTGGTGGCGCGCACCGTTCCGCAGATCAATATCTTTTTTGTCGGTCTTCCCATGAAAATAATGGTGGGTATCGCGACGACTGTGATCGTGTTACCGCTGCTCGGTACGCTGTTCCGGAAGATATTCGAAGGTCTGATACAGGATATCTGGGCGGTACTGTACATGATGGCCTGAAAGGCGGGTGATGGGTAGTGGCGGACGAATCGAAGGACGACAAGACTGAAACCGCGACGCCTAAACGACGGCAGGAATCGCGTGAGAAAGGGTCGGTTGCGAAAAGCACCGAGATCAATTCGGTCATCGTGCTTCTTACCGGTCTGCTCATGCTCAAGTTTTTCGGAAATTGGATGCTTGAAAGAATGGGATCCTGCATGATTGAGACGTTCAGATCAATCGCCACGTTCGAATTGTCGGCGCAGCAGCTTGTCGCGCTCATGACCGATGTGTCGATACAGTCTATTCTGATGATCCTCCCGGTCTGCGTGGCGATCATGCTGTTCGGCCTGATTGCGAATATCGTGCAGATCGGTTTCCTGTTCACCGCCAAGCCCATCACCCCCGACCTGAAAAAGATCAACCCGATAAGCGGGTTTGCCAGGCTTTTTTCCATGAAAACGGTTGTTGAAACCATCAAGAACATACTGAAACTTTTCATCATCGGATTGGTCGCCTATCTGACAATAAAGGCGGAATTCGATAAAATCATGCTTCTTTCCGATGCGGGCATCGGTTTCATTATTTCCTTCACGATGTCAACCGCCTTCCAGATTATTCTTCGTGTCGCGCTGGTGCTGGTCATCATCGCGATACTGGATCTTGCCTATCAGCGGTACGATCATGAAAAGCAGATGAGAATGACCAAGCAGGAGGTGAAGGACGAGCACAAGCAGATGGAAGGCGATCCCAAGGTGAAATCACGCATAAAGTCGCTACAGCGGGAAATGGCGCGGCGCCGCATGATGCAGGAGGTGCCCAAAGCAACGGTCGTGGTGACCAACCCGACCTATATCGCCATTGCCTTGCGTTATGAACCGTCACAGAACGACGCTCCCGTGGTCGTTGCGAAGGGCAAACGGCTCATTGCCGAAAAAATCAGGCAGATTGCCGTTGAAAACGGTATTCCTATTATCGAAGACAAGCCGCTTGCGCGGGGGATGTACGATAAAATCGATGTCGGGTCTCCCATTCCGGCTGAATTTTTCACCGCGGTGGCGGAGATCATGGCGTATGTCTACCGTCTCAAACACCGGAAAGCGGCATAGCAGCAAAGGACACAACAACGTATGAACGCAATAGGGATCCAGAACGGGCTCATGTCGACGATGAACTCGTCGGTCATGCAGAGGGTTTTAAAGCAGCGCGACCTGATTATCGTCCTTGGTGTGGTCGGCGTCCTGATGGTAATGGTCATCCCGATCCCCACGTTCCTGATGGATATCCTGCTGAGTTTCAGCCTCTGTCTTGCGCTCGTTGTTCTACTGGTGTCAATGTACAACAAGGAAGCACTTAATTTTTCGGTGTTCCCGTCGCTTCTGCTCACCATCACCCTGTTCAGGCTCTCGCTCAATGTGGCAACCACGCGTCTTATCCTCTCCCAGGCCGATGCCGGGCATGTGGTCAACGTGTTCGGTTCGTTCGTCACGAGAGGTAATATCGTGGTCGGAATCATCATCTTTCTCATCCTCGTCATCATACAGTTCATGGTGATCACCAAGGGGCAGGGAAGGATCGCCGAAGTGGCGGCGCGTTTTACCCTGGACGCCATGCCCGGCAAGCAGATGGCCATCGACGCCGACCTCAACACCGGACTGATCACCGAAGACCAGGCGCGCAAGCGGCGTGAGGTGATCTCCCGCGAGGCGGATTTTTACGGCGCGATGGATGGTGCGTCAAAATTCGTCCGTGGTGATGCAATCGCGGGTATCATCATCGTTTTGATCAATATCATCGGCGGGTTCATCATCGGCATGACCATGATGGGAATGGACGCGATGACGTCGCTTTCCACCTACACGCGCCTGACCATCGGTGACGGCCTGGTCACGCAGATCCCTGCGCTCATGATCTCCTCGGGCGCGGGCATTCTGGTCAGCCGTGCAGCATCCCAAAATGACTTCGGCTATGAGATCACGACCCAGCTTTTTTCGAACACCCGCGTGCTGACGGTTGCCGGCGCGGTCATGCTCTTTTTTGCGCTCATCCCGGGTTTTCCAAAGGCGCCGTTTATTCTCCTCGGCTCCGCGTCGCTCTTCGCGGCGTTTATCGGGTACAAACAGCACAAGGAGGAGGAGAGGATCAGCGAACAGCCCTCCGCAACGGCAAAGCCGAGGGAGGAGCGGGTGGAGGACTTCCTTCATGTCGATCCCATGGAGCTCGAGATCGGTTACGGACTCATACCGCTTGTGGACATCAAGCAGGGCGGTGACCTGCTCGACCGGATTACCATGATCAGGCGCCAGCTAGCGGGCGAACTCGGGGTGATCATTCCGCCGATCCGCATACGCGATAACATCCAGCTCAAGCCCAACGAATACCGCATGAAAATCAGGACGATCCTGGTCGGCAAAGGCGAACTCATGAGCGGCGCGTATCTTGCCATGGACCCTGGCTCCGCGACGAAGAAGGTGCGCGGCATTCAGACCGTGGAGCCGGCGTTCGGCCTGCCGGCGCTCTGGATCACCGAAAGCCAGAAAGAGGATGCGGAGCTGGCCGGGTATACGGTCGTCGAACTGCCTGCCGTGCTGGCGACCCATCTTACCGAGGTCATCAAACGCCACGCCCATGAGATACTGTCGCGTCAGGACGTCAGGACCTTGCTTGACAACGTCAAGGAGACGAACGCCACGGTGGTCGACGAGCTGGTGCCGACGATCATGAGCGTAGGCGACGTGCACCGTGTTTTGCAGAACCTTTTGCGGGAGAAGGTGTCCATCCGCGATCTCCAGCTCGTCCTCGAGACGCTTGCCAATGTCGCGCCGCGCAACAAGAACCCGGAGGTTCTTACGGAATATGTACGTAACGCACTGGCTTCGCGCATATGCGAAGTCTATAAAAATGAAAACAATATCATTCCGGTGATCACTCTCGATCCGAACCTCGAGGCGAAACTGGAAAGCGCTCTTCAGGAAAGCGATGGTGGTTTTCGGTTCGCACTGTCTCCGGCGGACGTGGGGAAGATACTGTCGGCCGTTGGCGCCCAGATCGAAAAGGTAAAAACCACGGGGGAGGTGCCGATCGTCATCTGTTCGCCCACAATCCGCGGACAGTTGAAACGGCTTGCCGAGAGCAACTACCGTGATCTGGTGGTGCTGTCGTATAACGAGATCGTGCCGGGGATAGAAATACGGTCGCTGGGGATGATAACGCTTGAGTAGCAGACAAAAGGAAGTGGCTAAAATGCCGTTTTTTCAAAAACAAAACGATGATTCAGACACGGTCACCCTGAGCGAAGTCGAAGGGTCCAGCTTCAGAATTCATGACGCTTCGACAGGCTCAGCGTGACAGGGTTCCTGTCTGTCCGATGCCCAAAGATGAAAGAGAGCGGAATACAAAGGAGACGGTATGAAAATAAAGAAATACGTCGCCAAAACCATGCGCGAAGCGCTGGTCGAAATCAGGAGCGAACTGGGTGGGAACGCCATCATCCTCAAGACCAGGAAAATGGCGGGAAGGGGTTTCCCCTTCAACGCTCCCGAGATCGAGGTGACCGCGGCGGTTGATGACGGCATGGTGCCTGAACCGGCGTTCCCGGAGATCGCGATCAGCGGCGCGGTGCCCCTGGCCCCTCCCGGGTCCGGCGTCTATCGGAGACCGCGTTCATCATGTATCGTCGACACGGCGCGGCCCGTGACCATCACGCCGTGGAAACCTCCGGTC